>CAXTPM010000767.1:0-2375 GCA_964245865.1 uncultured Fimbriiglobus sp.
CGCGGGCGCGTCCCGCAGCGCCGGGTCGGACACCGAGAACGCCGTCACCCGGTCGTAAGTCGCAGGCGCGGGGTGGAACTGCGAGTTGAACGACAGCAACTCCTTGGGCATCCGCCGGAGCGCCAGCCCCTTCGCGTTCTGGGCCGAGGCGTCCTTCAAGAGATCGGCCACGCGGAGGTGGGCGACCCAGAACGCCCCCGGCGGCACGGACTGTAGCTCCGGCGGCACGTCTGGGCGCTCGCGCCCCCCGCGAGTAGCGCGGCGCAAGCAATCGAGGCCAAACATCGCATCGGCGACTCCTCCGAACCGGTGCCACGGGCGGGCACCTGCTAGACTATGCAACCGTCGCAGCCCAGCCAGCCGCAACGGCACCCACTTTGCTGCCGGAAGCGTATGGCCCCGCCGCTACTCGCCCTCACCGACTCCGGCCTCTACTGTGCCAAGGGCGATTTCTACGTCGATCCCTGGCGCCCCGTCGGCAAGGCGGTCGTGACCCACGCCCACGCCGACCACCTCGCCTGGGGGAGCCGGCACTACCTCGTGAGCGCCGAGGGGGCGACCGTAACGCGCGCCCGGCTCGGCGAGGGGCCACCGATCCAAACCGCCGCGTGGGGCGAAGTTGTGACCCTCAATGGCGTGAGTGTCTCGTTCCACCCCGCCGGGCACATCCTCGGCTCGGGGCAAGTCCGAGTGGAATACCAGTGCGAGGTGTGGGTCGTCTCGGGCGACTACAAGACCGGCGACGCCGACCCGACCTGTACGCCGTTCGAGCCGGTACGCTGCCACACCTTCATTACCGAATCGACGTTCGGGCTACCCATTTACCGCTGGGCGCCGTCGTCGGAGCTGTTCGCCGACTTCAACAGTTGGTGGGCGGCGAACGCCAAGGCCGGCAAGACCTCGGTCGCCTACGCCTATAGCCTCGGCAAGTCGCAGCGCATCCTCGCCAACGCCGACGAGAGTATTGGCCCGATCTACACCCACGGCGCGGTGGAGCGCATCACGCAGGCGTACCGGGACGCCGGGGTGAAGCTGCCGCCGACGCAGTACGCCGCGTCGTTCGAGCTGGCCGAGTCGGGCAAGAAGCGCAAGGTCAAGCGGAGCTACGCGGGGGCGCTCGTGATCGCGCCGCCGTCGAACCACGGCAGCGCTTGGGTGCGGAAGTTCGCCCCGATGTCGGCCGCGATTTGCTCGGGCTGGATGACGATTCGCGGCACGCGCCGCCGCAAGGCGGTGGACCGGGGCTACCCGCTCAGCGACCACGCCGACTGGCCGGGACTGCTCTGGGCAATCAAGGAAACTGGCGCCACGCGCGTCGGCGTTACCCACGGCTACACGGCGGTGCTGGTCAGGTACCTGCGCGAGTTGGGGCTGGAGGCCGAGACGATCCAGACGCGGTTCGAGGGCGAGGGGGCCAACGAGAGTGCCGAGGAGGACGCGCTCGACGCGGCCAGTGTGCAGTTGGCCGCGGCGCCCGCGTCGGTGGCCGATGATTTGAGCGCGGACCCCGAGGGGCACCGCCGGGCGATCCGGAACGCCGAGGGGGTCGAGTGATGTTCCACCTCGCGCTGCACCTCAACGATTCGCGGCCCGAGCGCTTCCCCGAGGACGGGCCGTTCGTGCTCGACCCCGAGGTCCACGACGGGAAGTGCTTGGTCGGCAGCGCCGCGAGCGAGTTGCTCCAGGGCGAGCACGCGACGTTCACTTTGTCCGCCGCCGGCTACGTGTTGGCCGACCCGACCGGCGGTCACAACGATGTCGTCCTCGCGCTGGTCGATCTCGTCTGGGCGGCGCGGAAGTTGGTGGCGCTCCTGGCGTCCGACGGCGACGGCGAGGCCGACTACTGGGTCTACGAACAGTGGATCGACCTGAAGTTCCGCTTCCGCAAAACCGGGCCGGACGTGACAGTGACCGTGATCGACCACTCCGGCGACTTGATCGGTGACCCCGGCCTGCGAGCCGCGCACCCTACCGAGATGCACGTCGCAGCGATACTCCTTGCCGAAGTGCGGCAGGTGTGCCAGGCGGTCATCGACGGCGGCGCGGCCATCGGCAGCGACGGCCTCGGGGAGGAAGTGGTGCGCGACTGGTGCCACGCCGTCGGCATTCGGCCGCCGGAGGCCAACTGATGCGCGCGTTCGCGGACCTCTACGCCAGGCTGGACGAGACGACCAAGACGCTCGAAAAAGTCGCCGCGATGGTCGCCTACTTCGCGGCCGTCGAGCCGGGCGACGGCGCGTGGGCGGTGTACTTCCTCACCGGGCGTAAGCCGCGGCAACTCGTGCCGTCGAAATTGCTCAAGCGCTGGAGCGCCGGGGCGGCCGGGGTGCCGGAGTGGCTGTTCGTGGAATGCTACCACTCGGTCGGCGACCTCG
>CAXTPM010000768.1:0-2360 GCA_964245865.1 uncultured Fimbriiglobus sp.
AAGAAGTCGGCGGCGAGGTGGGTCGGCGACTGGCTCGTGGTCACGGTGCGGCCGTCGAAGGTGGCCACGCGGGGGCCACCGCCGAACCCGGCCGCGACGGCGAGGTCGTCGCGGCCGTCGCCGTTGAGATCGCCGGCCGCGGCGCGGGCGCCGCCGCGGAAGTTGGGGTCGTCGATGCCGTAGAAGTCCGCGCGGGTCTGCGTTTGGCTGCCCACCACGCTCCGCACTTGCACGCGGGCGCCGCCGCCCTGGTCCGGCGTGATGACGACCTCGTCGCGGCCGTCGCCGTCGAAGTCCCCGGCCGCGACGAACACGCCGCCCTGGAAACTCGACTCGAACGCCCAGAACTCCGGCACCACGTCGCTAAAGGTGTGGCCGTCCAGAATGCGGACGCGCGAGCCGCCGCCGGGGCCGGTCCCGAGAATCCAGTCCGGCGTGCCGTCGCCGTTCACGTCGCCCGAGGCCACGCGCACCGGGCCACTGAACCCGGCGAACGGGGCGAAGCGGCTGCCGAACGCCGTGGCGCCCCCGGCGGTAGTCGTGTACGCCTGCACGGTGCCGTCCAGGGCGCCGGCGGTGAGGATCAGGTTCGAGGGGCTGGTCGCGGGGGCCGGAGTGGTCGCGCCGGGTGTCGTCGTGGCGGGCGTGGTCCCCGACTCGCCGGCCATCGGGGTCGAAGTCAGCGGAGGACTGAACGGGGCTTGGCCCTCGGCCAGCCCGGCGGAGTCGCCCCCGCGCGTCGGGGTGCTCGGCGGCACGCTGAACACGGGGACGTTCGAGATCGGCGTTGCGACCGTGGCCGTGGCCCGCACGTCCCAGCCGAGGTCGGCGAGCGCGGCGTAGTCGAGGTCGGTCGGCAGCACGCGCTTGCCGGCACTCTGCACCGGCTGCATCGACACCGGCTGGCCGTTCGAGAGGGTGCCCTGCGCGAAGTGCTCGCCGTCGGGCGACACGAACACGGTGGGGCTGAGGGCGCGGGCGCGGCCCCCGGTGAACTGGTTGCCGCTCGTGAGCGCGTCCCACTCGTCGGAGGTGCCGAACCCCAGCACGTGGGTGAGTTCGTGCATCGCCACGGTCTGGAAGTCGGTCTGGCTGGTCCCTAGGCCGTTGGCGTCGGCGCCGGTGTACCAGTTCTGGCGGGTGTCGAAGGAGATGCTGCCGCCCCAGGTGCCGAAACCCGACCGGCCGCGGCTGGCGACCGCCTGCTGGAACGAGGCGCCGCCGCTGGCGCTGTACCCGCCGGGGCCACCAAAGCCCGCCTCGCTACCCCCGCCGACCGCCCCGGCGATGTACACCACCAGGGTGTCGGCCGGCACGCTCGGGTTGGCAATGCTGGTCTCGGCGTTGGTCGCGGGGTTGGTGAACACCTGCGACCAGATGTTCGCGCCCCCAGGGCTGATCGCGGCGAGGCTACCGTCGATGCGCGAGAGCAATTGTTGGCCGGAGCGCTCGAGCGCGTCGCGGAACGACTGGTTGCCGAACAGCCCGCTCGTGTCGTAGCGGTAGTCGAACTGGAAGTGCAGCGCGGGCGTGATGCGGTCCTCGAGCGCGAGCACCCCGAGGCGGGCGGCGAGGGTCGGCGTGTGGCGGCGCGGGGCCGCGGCCGCGGCCAGGGGCCGGGCGAAGCGCTGGGTCATCGGGGTGGTGTCCGTCTGGGGTCGTCGGGGGCCGGTCGTCGAGAGCGCCGCGCCGTGGCCCACTCCGCACGGGGGGGCCGGTTAATGCGGCGTCGCTGGAACGTCAGTCTTGTAGAACCCCGGCCGGGCGGGTCAACGCAAACGGTCGCGCGGCGTGGGGCGGATTTTCCGGCTGCGTCGGTTGTTCGGACAGCGACGGTGAAAGTTCGCCGCTCGCCGAAGCCGGTGGCTCGAAAGGTAACACACTGTAAGCCACTCGGGTTTTAACGGATGCGCCGGTGGCGCCGGCCGCTGATAGGCTGGGCGTCGGGCGCGGCTGAGGCCGGGGTGAAATTGTTCCGCCGGAGTCGGATGCACGCCCCCTACTAGGGGCCGGCCGGATGAAAGCGCCCGCCGGCGTTTCCTTTCGGGCCTGAATCGGGTCATGATGACACAATGGACCTTGACGGACCAAACTCCAACCCGCTCGACCCGGCCCACGCCGGGCCAAACTGGACCCCCCGCTAGGACGAGGCACGCTATGTCGTTTCCCCGCATCGCCCGCACCCCCCCCCGCGCCGACGCGCCGGCCGCGTTCCGCCCCGCGCTGGTGCAGTTGGAGGACCGCAGCACCCCCGCGAGCCTCCTGACCCTGGCCGCGTCGGGGGCGTTCGCCGGGGCCAACGCGCCGGTCCAAATCCTGGGGGTGAGCGACAGCGGCCAGCAAATCCTCGCGCAGTCGGT
>CAXTPM010000769.1:0-2359 GCA_964245865.1 uncultured Fimbriiglobus sp.
CTCGGACAAAGCCTTCTGGCAGGCGCAAGAGCGGTTCGGCGGGCGCGTGCTGGCCAGCCACCAGAACTGCCGCTCACTTTGCGACTGGCCGCGCCAGTTCGCCGACGAGCAACTGAAAGTCGTCATCGACCGGGGCGGCGTGGTCGGGGTCGCGTTCGACGCGGTCATGCTCCAGCCGGGCTGGGTGCGCGGCGAGACCAAGCCCGCCGTGACGATGGAGCGCGCGGTCGATCACATCAACCACGTCTGCCAACTGGCCGGCAGCGCCCGGCACATCGGAATCGGCAGCGACCTCGACGGCGGCTACGGCCGCGAGCAGACGCCCGCCGACCTCGACACGATCGCCGACCTGGCGCACCTGCCGGACATCCTGGCGCGGCGCGGCTACCCGGCCGGCGACATCGAACTGGTGATGCACGGCAACTGGCTGCGCTTCTTCGCCGAGGCTCTCCCGGCCTGAGCGCCGGCGGCGCCTGGGCGCGAGCGGGAGGTGACGGCCGGACCCGCGCGTGGGGCGGAGGTCGGGGCCGTCGCGCAACCTTCGCGCGGCCTTCGCCGGACCTTCACCTCCCCGGCGGGCCGCGCCGGTATCGTAAGCCTATTGCTCAATTTTTTCCGCAGGAACCGACCCCATGCGCCGGCCCCGCCCCGCGTTCACGCTGATCGAACTGCTGGTTGTCATCGCCATCATCGCCATCCTGATCGGCCTCCTGCTGCCGGCCGTGCAGAAGGTGCGCGAGGCCGCGGCCCGCACCCAGTCGCAAAACAACCTCAAGCAGATCGGACTGGCGGTCCAGGGCTACCACGACGCGGTCGGCTACTTCCCGCCGGCGATGGTGGACTGGGACAGCGGCAACGACCCGCAGTGGTGGAAGCGCGCCGGCTCGACGCACTACTACATTCTGCCCTACATCGAGCAGGGGCCGCTCGCGCAGAAGACCTGGAAGTACGGCGCCGAGCAGCTCTCGATCTTCTGGGCGGTCTACCAGAACAACGGCATCAAGACGTTCGTCAACCCCTCCGACGCATCGCAGCAGGCCGACGGCCTGTTCACCGACGCGGGCTACGGCACCTACGGCACCACGGGCTACTCGGTGAACTACCTGGCACTCGGGTACAACCGCAACAAGGCCGAGAACCGCCTCACCAAAGTCGCCACCGCCACCGACGGGCTGAGCAACACGATCTTCACCGCCGAGAAGCTGGCCACCTGCCCCAAGAAGACCTTCTCGGGCGCGACCGCCGGGGGGCCGTACTACAACATCTGGGCCTACGGCCGCACCTCGTGGAAGGAGTGGAACCCCGTGTTCGCCTACCAGATCACCGGCCCCGCGTCGAAGTTCCAGGTGAACCCGACTTTTGTGGGCGACGCCGCCACCTGCGACCCCCGACTGGCCAGTTCGCCGCGATCCTCGGGCATCCTCACGGGCCTCGGCGACGGCAGCGTGCGCTTCGTCGCCGCGTCGGTCAGCCCCGACACCTGGTGGTTCGCCTGCACGCCGGACCAGGGCGAAGTACTGGCGTCGGACTGGTAGGCGATCGTTCCCCGTCACTTTGCCCCGGAGAACCGAGCCGTGCGTGCGACTTGCCTAGCGTTGATGACCGTCGGACTACTCGCCACGTCGGGCTGCGGCGCCGCGCCGACCTCGCGCGTGCGCGGTACGGTCAAGCAGGACGGCAAGCCGATCAGCGCCGGCACGGTGGTGTTCTTCGGATCGACCAACCAGCCGGTGATGGCCGACATCAAGCCCGACGGCACCTACGACGCCCCGGCGGTGCCCCGTGGGAAGGTGCGCGTGGCGGTGCAACTGCCGCTGCCGAGTGTGGCGCCCCGGCCCGAGTCGGCGCCGGCCCGGCCCGCCAACGCCGACGTGGCGGCCGACGACGCCGGCAAGCTCGCCCGACTGCCCCCGCCCCCGGAGCCGGGCGCCGCCGACAAACCCAAGCCCGCCCCGCGCTTCGCCGATCCCAACACCTCGGGGCTGGCGTTCGACTTGGGTGCGGACGAGTTCGAGTTCCGCATCGATCTGAAGTAATGGTGTCCTGATGCCCACCCGCCGCGCCGCGCTCGCTGCCGGCCTCGCCGCCGTGCCCCTCCCCGCACTCGGTGCCGTCTCGGCCCGCGCCGGCGAGGGCCGCAAGCCGTGCCTGCGCGCCGCCCACATTACCGATGTCCACATCACCGACAAGTTGGACGCCCCGGCGGGCGTGGCCAAGCTGTTCGCCCACCTGTTCGCCGCCCCTTCCGACGGGGGGCACAGGCCGGAGCTGGTGCTGAACACCGGCGACGCGGTGATGGCCGTCGATGGCGGCACCCCCGGCGAGCGGGCGCTCGCGCAAATCGCCCTCTGGAAAGACG
>CAXTPM010000770.1:0-1198 GCA_964245865.1 uncultured Fimbriiglobus sp.
CTGAGCGCGCCGCGCGTCAACCCCGTCTCGCTCGCCGCGCTCTGGCTGTCGCACGCCGAGTCGGCCGGGAAGGAGTCGGCCGCGCAGCGCGACGAGGCGCGGGCGGGTTTGCAGTTGGCCGCCTCGTTCTACCGCGGGGTGCTGCGCGCCGCGCTCGACGCCGAGGCGGGGCAGGGGGGGGCGGCGGGGCCGGAGTCGGGTGTCGCGGGCCGGGCCGGTTCCGCCGGGGCGCTCGCGGCGATCGAGGCGCTGCAGCGGGCGCAGGTGCTCGTCAACCGCCGCACGCAACTGGCACTCGTATTCGAGCAGTTGGCCGGCGCCCTGGCCGCGCCGCAAGGAGTCACCGCGTGAGACGACTGGCTCTAACCCTCGCCGCGGTCGCCGCGTGCGGGTGCAGCACCGCGCCGGTGACGAACCTGCTCGATCGCGTCCACCCCAGCCGGCCGACGGCGCCCGAGGGCATCGGGGAGGCCACGCCGCCCCCGCCCCGACTCGGCGACCCCGGCGTCTACCCGCCGGAGCGCGGCGCCCGGCGCCTGGCCGGGCGCGGGGCGGGCGACGCCGGCAAGGGGGGCGACTCCGGCAACGGGGCGGGCAAAGGCGGCTCGGGGTTCGTCGGCGACTTCTGAGCGGGCGCCGGCCCGAGGGGGGACTGCTCGCGGAACTCCGCCCAGTCGTCGCGCCAGGCGCGGAACGCCGTGCCGGCCTCGCCCAAGCCCCCGCCGAGTGCTTTTTCGCGCCGCTTCAACTCTTTCAGCAGCGCGTGCGACTTCGGCAGGTACACCCCCGCGGCGCGGCGGATCGCGGCGAGTTGGAGCGCGGCCACGGCCCGGTCCTGCTGCCGGCCGAGCGCGTCCTGCAGGCCGGCGAGCCGCGACAGGTACTCGCCCGCCGCGCCGGCGGGGAGGCAGTCGGCGGCGAGTTCCAGCGCGTAGCGGGCGCGCTTGGCCAGCACGCGCACGGCGTGGTAGCCGTCGGCGTGGCCGGGGTCACTCGCCGCGGCGAAGTCGAACGCGGTGAGCTGGTCGGCCAGCACCGGGTGCGCCAGTTCGCCGAACGGCCGGTCGTCGGCGCGGTCGAGCGCGTCCAGGAGGCGACTGCCGCGCTTCTCGACCGCGCGGTCGAGGCGCGGGGCGGCGGCGAGCAACTTCCCGGCGAACCGCTCGCGCGAGGCGGCGGCGTAGCCGAGCGCGAGCGC
>CAXTPM010000770.1:1208-1794 GCA_964245865.1 uncultured Fimbriiglobus sp.
GTGGGCCGGTTCGGCGCCGGCGAGGGCGCGCCCGGCGAGCAGGTCGAAGTCGCGCGCCTTGCCCGCGAGCCGGCGCAGCGCGCGCAGGCTCGACTTCAGGCGCTTGGCCGACTTCGGGTCGAGCAGTTCGGCGAACAGGCTCACGACCGCCTCGGCGCGGCGGCACCCCACGCGCAGGCGCCGGATGTCGCCCGGCTTCGCGCCGCCCTCGGCGACGCCGGCGAGGGCGTGCCGCACCGCCCCGAGGCGCGCGGCCAGGGCGGTGCGCGCCGCGTCGGCGGCGGCGATGTCGGCGGTCAGGCCGTCCAGGTGCTTCGACTCGGCCTTCGCCATCACGCCCCGCCCTCAGTTTTGCCGTAGAGTCCCGCCACGCGCGCGGCCTGCTCGCGCTCCGACAGCCAGCCCTGCACGTCCCGCGCCCGGCCCAGAAGTGCCTCGGCCTCGGCGCGCTCCTCGGCAAGCCGCCCGGCGCTCTCGCGCGGCAGGGCGCCGAAGCGCGCGCGCAGTTGCTCGCCGACGATTCGCTCGAGGCGCGAGCGGACCAGGCGCGCCAGCCAGTGGAGCATTGGGGCGTAGCGCGCGCGTT
>CAXTPM010000770.1:1804-2349 GCA_964245865.1 uncultured Fimbriiglobus sp.
AGGCGCGAGCGGACCTCGCCGCGCACCGCAGACCACCGCACGGGCAGCGCCACCAGGATCAGCACGTGCAGCACCACGCACACGCCGAGCGTCACGTAAATCGGCAGGAGCACGTGGAAGAACTCGGGCGCGAGCCCGTCGAGGAAGAAGCGCCACAAGAGCAGGATGATGGCGCCGACCAGCACCGCCTCGGGCAGCACGTTGCCGAGGAAGCCGACCGACGCCCGCACCGCGCGCCGCCAGCCGGTCGGCTCGGCGACCTGCGCCTCGGCCTCCTGGATCGCGGCGAGCACCGCCCCCGTGGCGGCGTCCTCACCGGCCTGTTTCGCGGCCGCGAGCGTCGGCTTCGAGAGCACCGCGAGCGGCATGCCGCGGGCGTCGGCTTCGAGCAGGAGTTTGTTGGCGAGGGCCACGAGGCGCGGGCGCACCACGCGCTCCCCGGCGGCGCGCGCCGACGCCTGGACCACGCCAGGCAGGCTCCAGTCGTCCCCGCCCCCCACGCCGGAGCCGAGCACGCGGCCGGGGATTCGGCCCAGCGCCGAGCC
>CAXTPM010000771.1:0-2345 GCA_964245865.1 uncultured Fimbriiglobus sp.
TCGGCGATGAACGACGGCACGCGAATCTTCAGGCCCGTTTCCAAGGTCGCCGGCTTATCCTGCGCCGCGGCCGTGGCTCCCTTGATACCGGGTTCGGTCTCGATCACCTTTAGCGTCACGGTCTGCGGTAACTCCATGCCGAGGGCTTTGCCGTCGTAGAAGGTGATTTTACAGTTGTCGTTCTCGCGCAAGAAATTAATCTTGTCGCCCACCATGTCGCCGTTGAGCGTCACCGAGTCGAAGGTTTCGGTGTCCATGAATACATAATCGGTGCCGTCTTTGTAGCTGTAGCTGTACTCGCGCGTGTCGAGGTACACCACATCGACTTTGTCGTCGGGGTGGACCCGCTCGTCCACGATGGAGCCGGTCTTGAGGTTCTTGAGCTTCAAGTACAGAATCGCGCGCCAGTTGCCGGGGGTGTTGAGGTCGCGTTCGAGGCAATAAAATAATTGCCCGCCCATGTTCAGCACCATGCCGCGCCGAATGTCGATCATCTTGGTCGAGGCCATCGCGTCTCCTGCGGGGGGTTGCGGTATTCCGGTTCGAGTCAGCCTATCAGACGGCGCTGAATGTGGGAAGCCACGCCGCGGCCGGTTCGCTAGGTTTAGCGCACCCACCCCGCCGGAGCCGACCCCATGCGCGCCGCCCTCCTCGCCGTGATTCTTGCCGCCGGAACCCTGTCGGCCGTGCCGCCCGCGAAGGGGCCACCGCGCCTGCCGCCGGCCGGGTCGCCGATGACCCCGGAGGCGAAGGCCGAGTTCGCCGCACTCGCCGCGAAAATCAGCGCCGCAACCGACGAATGCCGCAAGGCGGTCGCCGGCAGGCCGGAGTTGGCGGAGCTATTGCCGGATGTCGAGGTGTACGAGAAGGCCGTCGCGGGCGCCCTGGAGTTCGACGAGTTCACGGTGCAGAAGCCGCCGGTGAAGCCGTCGGACTTGGGCGCGGCGCGCGAGGTCGCGGCCGAGGGGATCGCCCGCGCCAAGTCTCTCGCGGCTGGGGAGCACCCGTGGACGGCGCAGACCGGGCTAGTCGTGCGCGGCTACAAAAGTCGCATCGACGACAGCGTGCAGCCGTATGGACTCGTGATTCCCAGGGACTATCAGCCCGGCACCCCGACACGGCTGGACTGCTGGTGGCACGGCCGTGCGGAGCAACTCACCGAGTTGGCGTTCGTCGCCGAGCGGCGCAAGCGGCCCGGCGAGTTCACCCCGGCGGGCGCAATCGTCCTGCACCCCTACGGCCGCTACTGCAACGCGAACAAGCTCGCCGGGGAAACCGACACCTTCGAGGCGATTGCCCACGCGCAGAAGAACTACACCATCGACCCGCGCCGCATCGTGGCGCGGGGCTTTAGCATGGGCGGCGCGGCGTGCTGGCAGTTCGCCACGCACTTCCCCGACCGGTGGGTGGCGGCGGCGCCCGGCGCGGGGTTCGCCGAGACGCCGGAGTTCCTCGGCATGAAGCCGGCCGACGTGGCGAAGACGCCGTGGTACGAGCGCAAGCTGTGGCACCTGTACAACTCGACCGACTACGCGGCCAACCTCACGAACCTGCCCACAGTCGCCTACTCCGGCGAGATCGACCGCCAAAAGCAAGCTGCCGACGCCATGATCGCGGCGCTCAAGCCCGAGGGGATCACGATCGAGCATCTGATCGGCCCGAAGACCGCGCACAGTTACGAGGCGAAGGCCAAGGCCGAGTTGAGCCGACGGATCGACGAGTTGGCGTCGAAGCCGCGCGACCCGACGCCGAAGCGCGTGAAGTTCACCACGTTCACTCTGCGCTACCCTGGGTCGGACTGGGTGCGCCTCACGGGAGTAGTCAAGCACTGGGAGCGGGCGCGGGTCGAGGGGACGTTCGAAAGCGGGGTGGTGAGCCTGAAGACGGAGGGCGTCACGGGCCTCGACGTGACTCTGCCGGCGTCGGCGGCGAAGTCGGTGACGCTCGATGGCCAGTCGGTGCCCGTGGCGGCCCACTACGAGCGCACCGATGCCTGCTGGCAGCCCGCGCCGCCCGCCGCCGGATTCGCCAAGCGCCCCGGCCTCACAGGGCCGATCGACGACGCGTTCTACGACCGCTTCGCCTTCGTCCGCCCCACCGGCACGCCAATCACCCCCGAGGCCGGCGCGTGGGCCAAGCTCGAACTGGAGCGCGCCGCCGAACTGTGGCGCCGGCGCTTTCGGGGCAAGGTGCGGATGATTGACGACACCGCAGTGACCGACGCGGTGATCGCCGACTCGCACCTGGTGCTCTGGGGCGACCCGCAGTCGAACAAGCTGTGGGCGCGAGTCGCCGACAAGCTGCCGTTTAAGCCGGCCGGGGCGTCGTTCACACTGGGGGGCGAG
>CAXTPM010000772.1:0-2345 GCA_964245865.1 uncultured Fimbriiglobus sp.
CCGGGGGTACTACTCCCGGCGGCGCCGTGAGCCGCCGACCGTCCCAGGTCGGGTGGTAGGCCGCACATACGGGCGCGGGGGGGGGGGGCGCTCCCTTCGCAATTCGTTCCCCTCGGGTGCCGTGGCGAACCGCCGGCCGCGGCGGTTCGTATACTGACCGTCCGGCGACCGCCGCACCCGTCACCCGCACCGAGTCCAGCCGCCCATGCCCGGTGCCGACACTGCCCTCCCGTCCGAGCGCGCCGCGCGGAACCACGCCGCCGGCCCCGCCGCCCGGCCGGAGACGCTGGAGCGGCTCCAGGCCCAGATCGCCGGCGTGTTCCTCGGCAAGCCGGAGGTGGTCAAGCTCGCGCTGGTGGCGCTGCTGGCCGACGGGCACTTGCTGCTCGAAGACGTGCCGGGCGTCGGCAAAACCTTGCTGGCCAAGGCGCTCGCCCGGAGTCTTGGGTGCCGTTTCAGCCGGGTGCAGTTCACGCCGGACTTGCTGCCGGGTGATTTGATCGGCACGAGCGTGTTCCAGCAGCAGAGCGGCGAGTTCGTGTTCCAGCCGGGGCCGGTGTTCACGCAAGTCTTGCTGGCCGACGAGATCAACCGGGCGACGCCGCGTACTCAGTCCGCCTTGCTCGAAGCGATGAGCGAGCAGCAAGTCACCGTTGACGGGACCACGCGCAAGCTCGGCCCGCCGTTCCTAGTGCTCGCCACGCAGAACCCCTACGAGTTCGAGGGGACGTACCCGCTGCCCGAGAGCCAGCTCGACCGCTTCTTGTTGAGGCTGAGTGTCGGCTACCCCGAGCGCGCCGCCGAGCGGCTGATTCTGACTTCGCACCGCGCGGGGGCGCCGGTCGATTCCCTCGAAGCGTGCCTGAGTTCGGGCGAAGTCGTGGCCCTCCAGGCGGCAGCGCGATCGGTGCGGGTCGCCGAGCCGGTGGCGGAATACGTGCTCGACTTAGTCGCCGCGACGCGCTCGCACCCCTCGATTCGCCTCGGGGCGTCCACGCGCGCCGCACTCGCGTTCTACCGCGCGGTCCAGGCGCACGCGCTCATCTCGGGGCGGGATTACGCCATCCCCGAGGACGTGCAGACTTTAGCCGAGCCGGTCTTGGCGCACCGGCTGCTCACCAAAGCCTGGGAGCAGGGCGGGCGCGACGAGGCCGGCCCCGTGGTGCGCGAGCTGGTCAACAGCGTGCCGGTGCCGGTCTAGTGGCCGGGCGCGCGGCAACGTGGCGCCTGACGCGGCCGGCGTTGGCGTGGCTGTGCGTCGCGGCGATTCTGGCGTTCGTCGGCTGGTTCAAGACCATCAACCTGATGCTGCTCGCCGGCTACGGCATGCTGGCACTCTTGGGGCTGAACGCGGCCTTGGCGTACCGGGCCGCGAGCCGCTTCCGCGCCGCGTGGGTGCCGAGTCCCCCCGTGTACGCGCGCCGGGAGTGCCGACTGGCGTGCGAGGCGTCGAACCCCGCCGGGCGGGCCGGGACGCTGCGCCTTTCGGCGCGCTCGCCCCACTTGAGCGCGGCGTGGTTCCTGGTCCGCTTCCGCACGGGGCGCTCGCAGCGGCTGCACGCGGCGGCGACGTTCCCCCGGCGGGGGGTCTACGAACTGCCCGCCCCGGTCGCGGCGTCGTCGTACCCCTTCGGCTTGGTGGAAGTCGGTCGCGCCGCGGGGGAGGCGGGGTCGGCGCTGGTGCTCCCCGCCGTGGGCCAGATCGACCGCGTGCGCTTCCGCCGCTGGCTGATTCGGGGCGGCGCGGGCGACAACGCGGTGCGGCTGGTACGCCCCTCCGCTCACAGCGGCGACGGAGACGTGAGGGGGCTGCGCGCCTACCGCCCCGGCGACAGCCCGCGCGAAATCCACTGGCGCACCAGCGCGCGCCGCGGGCAACTGCTGGTGCGCGAGTACGACCTGACCGAGCCGCTGGACCTCGTGGTGCTGCTCGACCCCGGCGCCCCACTCGTCGCGGGCGACGAGCGCTTGGAGTGGTGCGTCGAGCTGGTGGCGACCCTCGCCGCGAGTTGGGGCGAGGAGGCCCGCAGCGAGCTGACCGTCGGCGTCCTGGGCGCGGCCGGGCTGGAGTACCGGCGCGGGCGCGCCGGCGCGGGCTTCGCGCGCGAGGCGCTCAAACTCGTCGCGGGGGCCGAGGGGGTGGCGGAAGTCCCCGCGCTCAGGCTGTTCGACGCGGGCAACTCCGGCCGGCGCGCGGCGCGGCTGGTGGTGTCGCCGGACCCCGGCGGGGCGCTCGCCGCCGGGTGCCGCGCGGCCGGGTGGGCGGTGCGCGAGTTGCACCCCGGCGCACCCCCGGCGTGGTACTTGCCGCCCCCTGCCTCGCCCCCTGTGGGAGAATAGCGCCG
>CAXTPM010000773.1:0-2341 GCA_964245865.1 uncultured Fimbriiglobus sp.
GGATCGACGGCAACGACCCCGCCGCCAGCGGCGTCGCCCGCGCCGTCGCGCGGATGGTGGACGGCGCCGACGCCGGGCCCGTCCGCGGCAGGCCGCCGGGCTACTACTTCGGGAACGTGCGCTCGGTGACCGGGGCCATCGACGCGATCTGCGGCGAGGCGGCGGCCGAGTTCCAGGAGCGGTTACCCGGCGACGAGGGCGGCCGCTCGGCGCTGCTCTGGTGCCTCGACCTGGCGGCCGCGCTCGGCAAGCGGCTGAACGACATCTCCCCAGCCACGCGGAGGTACGTCAACGCGCGGGAGGTCGAGCGCGACGCCCGGCTCCTGGAGCAGATCGTGCCCACCCTGGTCAGCCTGCGGGAGGAGTCGGCCGGGTTCCTCGCGCGGCTCGGGGTGGGCGGCGGCGCGGCCGCGCTGCGGAACGCGGTCCGGGAGAACGCCCTGCGCCCGGTCGCGGACGCCCTCGTGTCGGACCTCTCGGCCGTCCTCGCGGGGTACCGCGGCAGGGACTGGATCAGGCCGACGCACGGCAAGGTGAAAGGCATCGACCGCCTGCTGCTCGTCCTCGACGACTACGAGGCGCTCCAGGGGCCGCTCGGCGAGTTCCTGGTCGGGCACCTGCTGCCGGGGCTGCGCTCGGCGGACTTCGAGTCGGTCGTCGTGATCCTCGGCCGGGACCAACTGGAGGCGACCCACCCCGCCTGGGACCAGAACTTCCGGGCGAACCTTACCAGTCGCGTCGCGCTCGACCCGCTGCCCCGGCCCGAGATGGACCAGCTGGTGGAGTCGCTCGGGGTCCGGTCCGTAGAAGAGAAGGAGCGGGCGTGGCGGGACACCCAGGGCTACCCGTACTACGTGCAGCTCTGGACCGAGGAGGCCGCGTCGGGGGGCCGGGGCGCGGTCATGCTCCGGCGGTTCCACGACCGCACCACCCGGTGGATGGGCGGGCGGGAGAGGCGCTGGCTGGAGCACGCGCTCTTCCTCGCCGAGGTCAACAAACGCACGCTGCGGGCGGTACTCGGCGGAGAGGCCGAGGCCGGCGAGGCGTTCCGCTGGTTCGAGCGCGAGGGGTCGGTGCGGGACACGGCGGGCGGAGCGTTCCGCGTCCGCGAGTACCTGCGGTCGCGGCTGGTCGACTACCTCAGGGCCAGCGACCCGGACCGCTGCGAGGACTTGGAGCGGCGCGGCCGGTCGGCCTGCAAGACACCCGAGGCGGACGGCCCCCAGGGCGGCGGCCCGCCTGATAGCTAAAAAAAGCTAGGCCGGCAATCCTGACTGGTTGGCCACCTCCGGCCCGTGGGTTCTGCTCGCCTACCGCGTAGCCCGGTGGCCGGTTCGCCGTGTCTCACGAACCCAACCAGTCAGGGTTGCCGGCCTGGAAAAAAGCCACGCCGGCGTTGTCGCCCCGCACTGGCGGACGGCCGACACCCGCGACGCGCCCCCGTGATGGGTGACTCGTCGCGGTGGGGGCTGCTAGCGCGACACGGAGACGCGCACTACGGACAACTCCGGGAACGACCGCACGGCCAACCGAACGGCCCGCCGGATCTGGGCCATGAACTCGCCCCCGGCCAGGGTCCGGCGGATCGCCTCGGCCTGGTCGTCGGCCAAGTCGGCCGGGACGCGCAGGGTCACGATCAGCTCGTCGATCACGACACTTTTGGGCATTCTACTCTTCTCGGTAATATGTGCGGGTAGTCGTCGGGAGGGCGGTCGCTCGCCGAGAAGTGAGGGCGCGGGTCCGCGCGGGCTGACGCGCCCCCCCCCCGAGGGAGGGGCGCTCGACCGGCCGTGACCCGCACCTACTTCTTCAGTTCACGACCCGCCGCCTCGGGCTAGTTGCCGCCGGCCACGCCGAACAGGCTCGCCGAGCGCCACAGCCAGCGGCCCGCCTGGGCGGCGACCGCGGCGAAGGCCGCACCCGCGCCCGCTGCTGCGGCCGACACCGCCGGCGGGCAGGCGTAGCCGACCGCGCCCACGGCCAGGCCGACGACTCCGCCCACGAGCAGCACGCGCCCCAGGGGCATCACCGCCGACAGCGTCTTCACCGCGACCGACGCCGCCGACCCGGCGGCACGGCACCGGCGAGCCGCAGCCTCCCTGGTTGCCGCGACCTTCTCCTTGACGCGCGACCAGGCCGAGGGCTTAGTGGGGGTGGGTGCGGGCGCGGGCGCCGGCGCTGGAACAGGGGCGTCGCGGCGGGTCAGCTCGCTGATGAGGGTACGCAGCTCGGGGCTGGCGAGCAATTCGGCCACGACCTCGCGCACCGCCTGGCGGGCGCCCTCGCGGGTGGCGTCGGCCACCGCGCCGGGGATGGCGTCGGCGAGCACGTCGATGATGCC
>CAXTPM010000774.1:0-2336 GCA_964245865.1 uncultured Fimbriiglobus sp.
GTCTTCGGCAACGAGGAGTCGCGGTTTTTCTTCTGTTTTGGCTGAGACGGTAAGGGGGATGAGGCGTCTCAAAGTTGATCCGTTCGCCCTCGATTCACGCGGAGCCACGCGGCAGCGGGATCGGCGGAACGCTATCGGAGCCGCCCGGCGAACTCCCCGCGCTGAAGCCCCGCCTGCCTGGCCGATCGCTCCGTCCTGTTGCAGCGGAGCGCGGGACGGTTTGCAATTTCCGCCAGCCCCCGGCGCCGCGAGGACTCGATGAGCAAAGTCCGCCCCCTGCCCGGACGGCCCGGCAATTGCCGGCGACCTCGCGCTGGTGGCCGCCGCGCTCGGCCCCGCCGCTCTGTCGGAACCGCCCCGAGCGGGCGTGCGCGGCGTGCCACCGGCGCATCGACCCCTTCGGCTTCGCGCTCGAGAACTACGACGCCGTCGGCCGCAGCTGCCAGACGGGAAACCTGCTCACCGGGGCGCACCTGGCCAGCAGTGGAGAAATTCGCTCGGGCGTGAGTATGGACCAGGTGCTCGCCAACCGGCTGAGGGGCGAGACCAAGGTGCCGAGCCTGGTGCTCGGGTGCGAGCCGTCGATCGCGGCCTTGCACAAGAACTACTCGATGATCTACAGCTCGCACATCTCGTGGGCCTCGGCGACGACGCCGGTGCCGCTGGAGTTGTACCCCGCGCTCGCGTTCGACCGGCTGTTCCGCGACGAGGCGAGCCGGGCGGACAAGAGCGTACTCGACGCGGTGCGCGCCGACGCCGCCGGGGTGAGCCGGGCCGACGCGCGCCGGCTGGACGAGTACCTCGCCTCGGTGCGTGAGGTCGAGCGGCGCATCGACAACGCCGGGAGGGAGCGGCGCCTGCAGGGGTGGCGCCCCACGCTCGCCAAGCCCGACCGGCCCCGCCCCGCCGACGGGCTGCCGCAGGGCATCGACCAGCACATGCGGCTGATGTGCGATATTCTCGTACTCGCGTTCCGCACCGACACCACGCGGGTGTGCACGCTCAAGCTCTACAGCGACTACTTGAGCCTGCGCTTCCTGCACCTCCTTGGACAACTCGATGATTCTGTTCCTGTCGAGCATGATGACCGGGAGCCACAACAACGACTAGCCGCCGGTAGTGCTGCTCGGCCGCGGGGGCAGTCGGATCAGGACCGGGCGCGTGCTCGACTACCTCGGCAGGCCGAACCGCAGGATGTGCAGCCTGTACTTGTCACTGCTGGACAAGGCCGGGGTGCGGCTCGACTCGTTCGGCGACTCGCGGGAACGCCTGGCGGGGATTCAGGGCGTCGCCGGGGCCGAGGGGGCGCCTCGGCGCGGCCGAAGAACCCGGCGCCGAGGGAGCGAACTTCCGCCAGGCCGCATTTCCTGCACTATAGGTTGGCTGCGGCAGTGCGTACCGCCCCTCGCCCCCGGCGGGGAGCTTACCTGACCGAAGGATGCCATGCCACCACCTACCCTGCTGTCCGAACCCGACAACACGGCCGACGCGCGGCTCGGCTCGACCGACTTCACGGTCGCGGCGCTCGTTGCGCGATCCCACGTCGCGGAGTTCTTGAACGGCCTGCTTGACCAGTCGGTCGTGCTGCCGGAGGAGTGGGACGAACTCGGCCCGGCGATCCGCTCGCGGCTGTACTCGCTCGACACCCAGGCCGAGGCAGTGCAGCAGTTGCGCGCGCTGCACCTGGTGACGCCCTACCAGGCGGAGATGATCGGCAAGGGGCAGACGAAGGACTTGGTGCTCGGCCAGTACCGCATCCTGGAGTTGATCGGGCGGGGCGGCATGGGCGTGGTCTACCGCGCGGAGAACACTTATCTTAGGCGCGAGGTGGCGCTGAAGGTGTTCCCGAACACCGCGGAGACCGGCGGGGGCTTGCGCGGCCGGTTCTACGCCGAGGCCCGCGCGGCGGCGCGGCTGCGGCACCCGAACCTAGTTGCCTGCCTGGACGCGGGCCGGCAGGCGGCCGGGGACGCCTACGGCACTTCGTACGACTACTACGTGATGGAACTGGTGAACGGCCGCGACCTGCACACGCTCGTGGCGTCCGACGGGCCGCTGGCCGTGGGCCAGGCCTGCCAGCTCTTCCGCCAGGTCGCCGACGCGCTGGCCGAGGCCCACCGGCACGGGTTGAT
This sequence comes from uncultured Fimbriiglobus sp., assembly GCA_964245865.1. Lineage (GTDB taxonomy): Bacteria > Planctomycetota > Planctomycetia > Gemmatales > Gemmataceae > Fimbriiglobus. The sequence goes on from CAXTPM010000774.1 coordinate 2,133, forward strand.
CCACCGCGACGTGAAGCCGTCGAACATTGTTGTTACCCCGGACTGGCAGGCGAAGCTGCTCGACTTCGGCCTCGCGCTGCACCCGCAGCGGCGCGTCACCATGCCCGGCACGCTCCTGGGCACGATCGGGTACATGGCCCCCGAGCAGGCCCGCGACCCCCAGAGCGTGGACGCGCGGGCCGACCTGTTCGGCCTGGGCGCGAC
>CAXTPM010000775.1:0-2336 GCA_964245865.1 uncultured Fimbriiglobus sp.
ACGGCAAGGGGGCCACCGTCGCGCGGTACGGCGTCACGCAGTTCCCGGCCACCATCCTGATCGACCCCGACGGCAAGCTCGTGGGCGAAGTCGAATTCGCCGACCTCTCCAAGAAACTCCCCGCCGTGCCGGCCTCGGACGCCTGGGCGGTCCATCGCGACCGGCACGAGTGCTTCGGTTTCGGCTTCCGCCGCGACCCAGCCACCCGCTGGGCGAACTTCGCCGAGGCGCTGTCGCGGGCCACATACTGCGAAGTCGGACTCGACGCGGAGGCGTTTGCGGCGGTCGGCCTCGACGCGGCCGGCACTATCCCTGGCCATGTGTCGGGCCGGCCGAAGTCGTGGCGGTCGTGCGCCGAGGTTTACCTGGCGCCGCACGGCCTCGGCGTGGTGCCGAGTGCCGACGGCAAGAAGCTCGTGGTGACGAAGCGCCCGCCCGTCGCCGAGCCGCCTTCGGCGCTGCAACTCCGGCGCGACGCCGAACTCGTTGCGCAACTGGGTCGGCCGGCCACGCCGCTTTCAATCGACGGCGTGCCGCTGGCCCAGGCGCTCCACCTGCTGCGCGACGAGTACGGCGTCGCGCTTGCGCTTGACCCGAAGGCGGTGCTGGCGAAGCGCATCGACCCGGCCGCGAAGGTGTCGGCGGCGTTCGGCCCCGGCACGCTGGGCGACGGACTCGCGGCGATGCTCGCGCCGCTGGGATTGCGGCACGAGGTGCGTTGCGAGATCATTTGGGTGACGGGGAAGTAGCTCGCCGAAGTCCGAATCGTTACCCCAACCGGAGTTCGCCATGCGCCGCCCGCTGCTCGCCTGCCTGCTGGTCCTGTTCGCCGCGCCGGGGGCGCGGGCGGAGTTCTTCCCCGTCACGATTCGCGCGTCCGGCCCCGACGGAAAGCCGGCAGTCGGAGCCGAGGCGTCGTGCTTCTGGGGCGTCGGCGACGACGGGCGGATGGCGTCGTTCACCGACCGCCCCACCGACGCCGACGGCCGGGCGAGCGTTTCTGGCATCGACCGCGGGAACCGGGGCTGCGGGCTAATGGTGCTCTCGGCCGACCGCAAGCTCGGGGGGCTGGTCGGCGTCGGCTCAGGGGACGCCGAGGGCGTCGTCCCCGTCACGCTCGGCCCGACGGCGCGCCTTGCCGGCCGGGTCGTTACCCCGGAACTGCCCGGCCCCGCCGCCCCGGTCGCACTCAGTGTGCTGGCCGACGACGACCGCGGCATCGTCAAACCCGTCGTGTGGCTGCGCCTCCGGCCCGGCGGGCGCTTCGACTTCACCCTGCCGGCCGGGGCGTACAAGCTCGCGCTGACTAGCCCCGACTTCGAGCCGAAGGCGCTCGGGAAGATCGCGCTCGACCCGGCGAAACCCGTTCACGACCTCGGCGAGATCGCCCTGGCGCCCTCGGTGCTCGGCAAGCTCAAGGGCGGGCCGGCGCCGGCGTGGGACTTCAAACAGGCGCGCGGCCTCGACGCCAAGGCGACCCCGGCGGACTTCAAGGGCAAGTGGGTGCTGGTGGTATTCACCTACGGCTACCAGGGGGTGTTCGAGGGCACCCTCGGCGGGGCGGCGCGCTTCCGGCGGGTGTTCGCCGAGCGCCTCGGGCAGTTCGAGGTCGTGATCGTCCACCCCGCCACCTCGCTCGCGGAGTTCGACCGCGAGTCAACCGGCGCCCGCTCGGCATCGTTCTGGGGCGGCGGGCCACTGCCTGTGCCGCTCGCCATCGACAACGACGGCGCGACTGCCAAGAATTACGGCGGGCCGCGCTCCGACCGCTCGGTGCTGATCCGCCCCGACGGCACGGTCGTCGGCGCGGCCGGGTTCGCCGACCTCGCCGCGCAACTGGCCCCCGCCCCGGCCGCGCGGGCCTGGGACATCGCGCTCGCCGGAGAGTCGAACTTCCGCTTCCCCCTGCTGGGGGACAAGGACACCGGCTGGAAGCACGTGACCGACGAGATTCGCCGCGCGAGGTTCTGCCCCGTGGAGATCGACCGCGTCGCCTTCCGTGCAGCTGGCCTCGACCCCGACGGCCCAGTGCCGACCGTCGGCGCGGGGTACTTGCGCTCGTGGAAGAGTGTGGCTCAACTGCTCCTCGAACCCCACGGCCTGGGCGTGGCGCCGTCGCCGGACGGCTCGAAACTGGTGCTCACCAAGTGCCTCCCACTCGGCGGGGCGCCGGACGACGGGCAGTTGGCCGGGCGGCGTGGGATCGAAGTCGCGATTGAAATCGCCGACGCGGTGAACGGCGTCGTGGGGCAGCGGCCGCTGCTCATCGCGGGCGGCACCTTGCCGGAGGCGGCGGCGCGGCTGCACGAGCGGCACAACATCACCGTGGCGTTCGA
>CAXTPM010000776.1:0-2328 GCA_964245865.1 uncultured Fimbriiglobus sp.
CCCGGCGAGTACGGCGAGTTGTTCCCCGGCGCGACCCTGTGCGACGACGCGGAACTCGCCGATGAGGCCCGCACCGGCAAGCCCGCCCTCCCGCGCAAACCAGACGTGCTGGCCGGCGCCGAGGCGGTCGCACTCGTGTCCGGCCATGGGTCAAAGACCCGCCCCGACCTCGCCACGCCGCCCGCCGGGGTGCCGCTGCGCCTGAATCCCTTGCTCGAAGCCGTCGATGGCGTGCTGGCGCCGCGCTGGCCGTCGGAGCGCTTCGCGCGCGAATACTCCGCCGCCACCTACCTGACGGGCGAACCAGTCCCTCCGCTGGAGTTGCTGCACGCGGCGATCTCCGGCGAGCGCTCGCCGGAGATCGACCGCCTCGCGCGCAACCGCATCCTGCTCGACGTGCCGGAGGGGTGGTGATGGCACCCCTCGGCTGGGGCGTCGTCGGCTGCGGCTGGGTCGCGCGCGACTTCGTGATCCCCGCCCTACTTGAGAGCGAGTCGGCGCGCCTGGTGGCGGTGTGCGACCGCGACGAGTCGGCGATGGCGCACCTGGCCGACTCGGTGCCGCTGCGCACGACCTCGCTCGACCAACTATTGGCCGAGCGCGACGTGCGGGCCGTCTATGTCGCCACGCCCAACCACGCGCACCGCAGTATCGTCGAAGCCTGCGCCGCTGCCGGGAAGCACGTGCTGTGCGAGAAGCCGATGGCCACGACTGCCGCCGACGCCGCCGCGATGGTGGCCGCGTGCGAAGCCGCCGGGGTGCGCTACGCCACCGCCTTCGACCAGCGCTTCCACTCCGCGCACCGGCAACTCATGGGGCTAGTCGCGCGCGGCGAACTCGGCACCGTCACCCAGATTCGCCTGCACTACGCCTGCTGGGTCGGCCCGGATTGGTCGGGCGACAACTGGCGTGCCGACCCGGCCCGCGCCGGCGGCGGGGCGATGATCGACCTCGCGCCGCACGGCCTCGATCTCGTCGAACTCGTCACCGGCCAGCAGTGGACGGAACTCGTCTCGCTCAAGCAGCGCTGCGTGCAGCCCTACCCCGTTGACGACGGCGCGGTGCTGGCCGGGCGCCTGAGTGGCGGCGCGCTCGCCACCCTGCACGTGGCGTACAACTGCCCCGAGGTCTACCCGCGCCGGGCGCTCGAAGTCATCGGCACGCGCGCCAGAATCGTGGCGACCAACACCATGGGGCAGACCCCCGGCGGCGCGCTGGAGATGACCTGTGCCCGCACCGGGGCCGTCACCGAGATTCCGTTGGACGACCACGTTTCGCCGTTCCGCCACCAGGTCGATGCGTTCAGCGACGCGATCCGGTGCCGCCGGGACTACCCCTACCCGCCGGCGCGCGACGTGCGCCTGGCCCAACTGTTGGAGTCGTCGTGCCGCTAACCCGCACCGCCTGCACGCACTGCGGGCACTGGCACCTGTACTTCGCGGGCCAAGACCCGCCGGGCTGCATCGTGTGCAGTGACGTGCGCAACGCCCTGCCGCCGGATCGCTTCGAGTTCTTGGGCGTCGAGGCGGTGGGCGCCAGGCTCACCAACCACCACTACGAGGCGATGCCGGGCATCTACGGCGTGTTCTGCAAGCCCAACTTCGGCCTCGGGGCCACGGGCTGGCTCATTCAGCACCCCGCCGGGAACGTCGCCTACGAGGCCGCGCCGTTCTACCACCCCGACGCGCTGGCGTTCCTGGAATCGTTGGGCGGCGTCGCCACACTCGCGTCGTCGCACCCCCACGGCTTCGGCGCGCTCTGGCAGTTGCAGGAGCACTTCGACCCCACGCTGGTGATTCACAAAGAAGGCGTGAAGTACACCAAGGCGTTCCGCGTGACCTGGCCGGCGGACGATGTCCACGAACTCGCGCCGGGCCTCACCATGCACTACGTCGGCGGGCACTACGACGGGCACTGCGTGATGTACGACGCACACCGCAAGGCTCTGTTTGCGGGGGACGCACTCAAGATCGACTTCCACCCCGACGGCCGGCCGCGCGCGATCTCGTGCCACAAGGGCTACCACTACGAGATTCCGCTGTCGCACGGCGAGTTGCGCCACTACCGCGGCGTATTCGCCGAGCTGGATTTCACGCACGTTTTCACGCCGTTCGAGTCCGCCGCCGGGGTGACGCGCGACCACGCCCTGGCCCTGTTCGACCGCCTCTTGAGCGGCCCGCCGACCACCAAGCCTGTGTCGCTGGAGTTGCTGTGAGTTCGCATTCGCTAACTGAAGCGATCGGCGCCTACCGCCGGCACCTGCCGCCCGGCGAATCGACGCCGTTCGCGCTCGACTCACTGGACCGTCTGGGCGTGCCGGTGCGCGTG
>CAXTPM010000777.1:0-2327 GCA_964245865.1 uncultured Fimbriiglobus sp.
GGGCCTCGACCTCCGCGCGCGGGGTGCCGTAGTGGTCGGCGCCGAACACGAAGGCGTGTTCGAGCATGTCGCCTTTGGCCAAGTGCGCCTCGAACTCGCTCGGGCGCCAGTAGTGGTAATCGACGCCGCTCACCTCGCCGGGGCGCGGCGCGCGGCTAGTCGCGGTGACGGCGCGCCGCGCCGGGCAGTGGCTCGGCAGGCGCGGCATCGCCTCGGCGACGACGGAAGTCTTCCCGACGCCCGACGGCCCGGCCACGACGATCCACGGCGCGCAACGCATTCGGCCACGCTATTCGAGGTTCTGCACCAACTCGCGGACCTTCTCGAGCGCCACCTTGAGGTCGAACGTCGGCCTCGAGATGTCCGCGTGCCCGGCCTTCGATCCCATTGTATTGGCCTCGCGCGCCATTTCCTGGGCCAAAAAGTCGAGCCGCCGCCCGTGGCCGTCGCCCGCAGGGGGCGCGTCGGCGCCCACGAACAGCGCGAACTGCTCCAGGTGCGCGGTCAGCCGGTGCAACTCCTCCGCGACATCGGTGCGATCCGAATACAGCGCGAGTTCCCGGACCACGTGCGACTCCTCCACCGGAACTCCCGCCTCGGCGAGTGCCGAGCGCACGCGCTCCAGGAGCCGCGCCCGGTAGCCGCTCATGACCAGCGGCAGGGCGGCGCGGACCATGGCGACGGACTGCAAACACGCCTCGTAGTGCCCGGCCAACTCGGCGCGGATGGCGGCGCCCTCAACCAAGCGCGACTCGTCGAGTCTCGCCGCCGCGGCCGTCACGGCTTCCACGACGAGCGCCCAGTCCTCGGGCGCCGGCTCCGGCACCGCGGCGCGGGGCGGGGCGACCCCAGGGAGTGCCAGCACGCCGGGGAGCATCGCGGCCTGCTCGGCCGGCGTGAACTCGCGCAGTTGCGACAAGTACCCGCGCAGTGCCGGCAGGTTCAGTCGGAACTCCGACGCGCCCGAGGGGCGGTCGAGGGTGACGGTGAGTTGCACCGTGCCGCGCTTGACGGTGCGCCGCAGCAGCCTGTCGAGTTCGGCCTCGGCGTGCGGGAAAGCGTCCGCGCCGCGCAGCGTGAGCTTCCAGTGGCGGTTATTCACCGTGCGCAGTTCGGCCGTGGCGGTCGCGCCGGCGCCCGAGGCGGTGGCCGCGCCGAAGCCGGTCATGCTCCTGAGCATCGGCTACTGACCCCTGGTGAGCGCCTGCACCTCATTGGGGTCGGGCCGGTCGTTCTGCGCGATCTTCACGCCGAACATGATCACGACCGCCCACGCGAGCGCGAGGTACAGTGTGAACTTGGTGAAGGCGGCCCCGGCCCGCGAGCCGAAGGGGCTGCTGCCGCCGACGCCGCCGAACGCGCCGACGAGTCCGCCGCCCTTGCCGCGCTGGATCAGCACCACCAGCATGAGCACGAGGCTGAGGAGTACGGCGACCACGTGGAGCGTGATCGAGAGGAACGACGCGTCGGCCAACAGTACCACGGCGAGACTCCGGCGCTAAGCGGGGCGGGGGCCGAAACGAGTAGGATAACGCCGCGGCGGGCGGTTGGCAACGGCTACTCCGCCGCCGCGACGATGGCCAGGAACGTCTCGGCCTTCAGGCTCGCCCCGCCCACGAGTGCCCCATCGATATCGGGCAGGTGCAACAATGCCCGCGCGTTGTCGGGCTTCACCGAGCCGCCGTACTGGATGACGAGGGCGTCGGCGACCGACTCGCCGTGCGACTCGCGCACCACACTCCTGACGTGCGCGTGCGCCGACTGCGCCTGCTCCGGCGTCGCCACCTTGCCGGTGCCGATGGCCCACACGGGTTCGTAGGCCACTACGACGTGGCGCAACTCGGCCGCACTCAGGTGGGCCAGGCCCGTGGTGATCTGGCGGTGCAGCACGGCGTCGGTGGCGCCGGCCTCGCGCTCGCTCAGGAGTTCACCGACGCAGAAAATCACTTGCAGCCCCGCGCCGAGCGCGGTCTTGGCCTTCTTGGCGAGCAGGTCGTCGGACTCGCCCAGGCCGTGCCGGCGCTCGCTGTGGCCAATAATGACCGAGCGGCAGCCGAGTTCCACGAGCATCCGCGGCGAGGTTTCGCCGGTGAACGCCCCTTCGAGTTCGGAGTAGCAGTTCTGCCCGCCGAGCAGCACCGCCGAGCCGCGCACGATGTCGCCGACATCGGCCAGCCAGCACGCCGGCGGGCAGACGGCCACCTCGACGTGGCTCTTGGCCTTCACGCCGGTGACGACGGCCGTGGCGAGGGCTTTGGCCTCGGCGCGGGTGGTGAACATCTTCCAGTTGCCCGCGACGAACTTCGGACGCGCCATGCTCAGTCCCC
>CAXTPM010000778.1:0-2321 GCA_964245865.1 uncultured Fimbriiglobus sp.
GGAGGGATTTGCAACGCTGGTGCGCACCGGGAAGATCCGCTATTGGGGCGTGAGCAACTTCGACCCCTCGGACATGCAGGAGCTTGTGAAGGTCGCCGGCGGCGCGGTCGTTTGGGCAGGGTCGGGGCTAGTCGCGCAGTTCCGCGCGAAGGTCGGCAACGACCCGGACGCGCAAGAGCGGGCGCCCGCGACCAAGTCGAACCCCGACGGCGAGGAGGCCGAGGCGATTCGGCTCTTCAAGGAAGCCCGCGACTCGGTGGTCAACGTCGACACCGTGGTCCGCGTCCGCCAGCGCCGGGGCTTCGAGGTCGGCGTGCAGGAGCGCCAGACCGGCACGGGGAGCGGCTTCTTCTGGGACGACTCGGGGCGCATCGTCACCAACTACCACGTGGTGCGCGAAGTCGCCTCGGCCTCCGATGGCTCTGGGGGGAGCCTGCGCGTGGTGCTCGCCGACCGCAGCGCCTACGACGCCACCCTCGTCGGCATCGCGCCGGACCAGGACTTGGCGGTGGTTCAGATTAGCGGCGCGGGGTCGAAGGCGCGGCCGATCAAGGTCGGCCGGAGTGCGGACCTCGAAGTCGGCCAGAAGGCGTTCGCCATCGGCAACCCGTTCGGCCTGAGTTCGACCATGACCAAGGGCATCCTCTCCGCGCTCGGGCGCGAGATCGAGTCGCCGTCGGGGCGCATCATCAGTGATGCGATCCAGACCGACGCCCCGATCAACCCCGGCAACTCCGGCGGCCCACTACTGGATAAAGACGCCCGGCTGATCGGGGTCAACACCTCGATCGTCGGCCCCTCCGGCGGCAACGTCGGCATCGGCTTCGCCATCCCAGTGGACACGGTCAACGCGGTCGTCACGAGCATCATCCAGTCGGGCCGGGTGGCGCGGGCCGACCTCGGCGTCCGTCTGGTAGACGAGCGCCAGGTGCGGCGGGCCGGGTTCACCGGGGCGATGGTCGGCGAGGCGGTCGAAGGGGGGCCGGCCGCGAAGGCGGGCTTGCGCGGCGTGACGCGCGGCGAGCCGGGCGACCTGATCGTCGCGGTCAACGGCGAGGCGGTGACGGGGAACGCCGATTTGGTGAAGAAGATTAGCCGCTCGAAACCCGGCGACGCGGTGAGGCTGACCGTGGAGCGCGACGGCGAGCGCCGCGAGGTCGAAGTCACGCTGCGGGGCGTCTAGGACTCCAGCGGCGCGAGCACCTCCGCGACCCACACCGCCACGCGCCCGCCGGTGCGGATGACGCCGAAGCGGCCGTAGGTCGAGGCGCCGGCAGTCGCGCCGAGCATCTTGGCGAGGTCCGCGCCGAGCTTCATGCGATAGAACCCCGCCGGCTTCACTTCCCGCAGGACTTCGTGCCGGATCAGCACCGCACCCAGCGGCGACTTCCCGGCCAGGATTTCCTCGCGCACCTCGGTTGCGAGCGCGTTCAGGTCCACGTGGACCAGCCCGTACTGCACCACACGCCCGGACTCCGCGGCGCGCAGGAGAATCTGCCGGGCGTAAATCGGGCCCGTCTGCACCGAGTCGAGCACTTCGACGTTGACGGCGTCGCCGAAGTGCTTCTCGACGGTGACAGTCATGTGGCGGTCATGGTCCAGCAACTCGCGGTAGGCGCGCGGCATGTCGGCCGCCTTGACGGTGGCGGTGCTGCAGTCCTCGACCCACGCGAGGCTGTCACGCTCGGCGAAGGGCGCCAAGAGGAACTCGAAATCGACCGCGTCGTCCGCCATTGCAACCCCCTCGCCCCGCGCCGGATCGGCGGGCACTAGGCATACTGGCGGTTTCGCGCCGGCTTACAAGTGGGAAAACCCCTTGCCGAACCGACTTCGGCCCAGTTCAATCGCAGAACCGATTCCCGCCGAGGCCCGCCGTGCGCCGCCTGAGCCTGATCGCCGCTGCGCTGCTCGTCGCCCCCGGCTGCGTCGGCTGCCCCGGCTGCCCCCGCCACGGCGCCCCCACCTCATCGACGCGCACGACGCCGCCGAGTCCCGCGCTGCCGTTCGACCCCTACGACCAGTCCGGCGTGCCGCTGGAAGTCAAGCCGCCGGCCGGGTTTACGGGCAAGACCGTCGTGCTCGTGGCCGGCAGCAAGAGCCACGCCCCCGGCGACCACGAGTTCTTCAGCGGCTCGGCCATCCTGTGCGACCTCCTGAAGCAGAACGGCGTCTGGCCGGTCCTGGCCCGTGACGGCTGGCCGAAGAACGAGGCGGTGTTCGACGGCGCGGCGGCGCTGGTGTTCTACATGGACGGCCGGGACGGCCACCCGGTGGTCCAGGGCGACCGCCTGGCGAAGCTCCAGAAGCACATCGACCGCGGC
>CAXTPM010000779.1:0-2320 GCA_964245865.1 uncultured Fimbriiglobus sp.
CGACGTGCTCGTGTTCGCGGCGGCGCACAACGACCACCCCCTCACCCGCAGTTACCCCGCCGCGTTCGCCGCGCCCCTGTTCTCGGTCGATAAAGCACTGTTTGCTGGCCCGCTCGGCTTCGCGTACCGGCCGAGCGGGTCGGTCGAGTTCCAGGCCCACGGGCGCGGCTACCTCGGCCCGACGGCGCGCGAGCCGGCCACGAGTTGGGCGGCGCCGCACCTCGCCGGAATCGCGGCGCGCATCCTCAGTTTGGAGCCGGGGCTGAAGCCGTTCGAGCTGAAGACGCTGCTGTATTGGATTGGGCGGGGCGAAGCGACCTCGCCCCCCGGCCCCCTCTCCCAGGAGGAGAGGGGGTGAGCCTGACTCACGGCGTCAAACAGTGGTGTGATTCGACTCGCGGCCCGTTTAGGCTCGCCCAGTAGTCTTCACCCCCTCTCCTCCTGGGAGAGGGGGCCGGGGGGTGAGGTCGCTTCGCCGGGGCTAGGGTCGCTTCGCTTCCCCACTCCCCCCGCGCCGCAATCTCGGACACCCCGCGCCGGCTTTTCCGGCAACTTCCGCGCATTCGGCCCGGCCCATCCTTTGGGCGTGAACTAGGGTTCCGTCCGCACACGCCCACTCGATAGTCCCCCCGACGGACGGTTGACCGCCATGAATTGGCTCCGCGAGGCTGATTTCGAGCCGCTGCCTGGGTACCGCCTCGTCGAGCCGCTGGGCACCGGCGGCTTCGGCGAGGTCTGGAAGTGCGTCGCCCCCGGCGGCATCCACAAGGCGATCAAGTTCGTCTACGGCAACCTGAACACTCTCGACGACGAGAGCGCGAAGGCCGAGCAAGAGTTCAAGGCGATGGAGCGCGTCAAGGAGGTGCGCCACCCCTTCGTGCTCTCGATGGAGCGCATCGACGTGGTGGGGGGCGAGTTGCTCATCGTCATGGAGTTGGCGGACAAATCCCTCTACGACGTGATGCAGGAGTACCTGAACCTCGGCCACGCCGGCATCCCGCGCGACACGCTCTTGGGCTACCTCTCCGACGCGGCCGAGGGGCTGGACCACCTCATCGAGAAGCACGCGCTGCAGCACCTGGACGTGAAGCCGAAGAACCTGTTCCTGATCGGCGAGCGCGTCAAGGTCGCCGACTTCGGCTTGGTCAAGCACCTCGAGCGCCAGTCGGGGTCGGGGCTGTTGGGCGGCATCACGCCGGTGTACGCGGCGCCCGAAACGTTCTCGAACAAAATCTCGAAGCACTCGGATCAATACAGCCTGGCCATCCTGTACGTCGAGCTGCTGACCGGCGTGCGCCCCTTCAACGGCAAGAACATCCGGCAGTTGGCGATGCAGCACATGGCCGAGGTGCCCAACCTCGCCATGCTGGACGAACCCGACCGCGAAACCGTAGGGCGGGCGCTCTCGAAGAACCCCGACGAGCGCTTCGGGTCGTGCCTGGCGTTCGTGCGCAAGCTCGCCGGCCGGACGATGCCGGACATGCGCCTGACGCGGCCTGCCCCAGTGCCGGGTGCCCGCCCGGCCACGCTGGCCGACCACGACTTCGGGCTGAGCGTCACCACGCCGGCGGTGAACGTGACGGGCAGCGCGGCGCGCCCGACGCCGCCGTCGATCCCCCGCCACTTGCTCAACCGCCTGGACGACTCGCCGACCCCCGCGAAGGCCGCGCTCACGATGTCGGTGAGCTTCCGCCCCGAGGAGGGCGTGCTGCGGCCCGCGATCCTGATCGGCGTGGGCAGCTTTGGCCGGCGCGCCCTCCAGCAGATTCGCTGCCGGCTTCTGGACCGCGTGGGCGTGCTCTCGGCGATGCCGTCGTGGCGGTTTTTGTGCCTGGACGTGGAACCCGAAACGCGGCCCCCGAGCGTGACGCCGCTCGCCGACGCGTCGCTCTCGGCCGAGCAGGCGCTACAAACCGGGCTGCAGCCGGTGAACGCCTACCGCCGGCGGCAGCTCGACCAGATTCTCGAGTGGCTCCCGCGCGAGAAGCTCTACGCGATCCCGCGCAGCTTGCGCATCGACGGCTCGCGCGCCCTCGGCCGGCTCGCGTTCTGCGACCACTACCTGCGCATCGTCACCCGGCTGCGCAACGACCTGCAGATCGCCACGCACCCCGAGTCGCTGAGTCAGAGCATCGACCAGTCGGGGCTAGCCCTGCGCACCCAAGTCCCGGCGGTGTACGTCTTCGCCTCGGCCACCGGCGGCTCGGGCGGGATGCTCCTCGATCTCGGGCACGCGGTGCGCCGCACGCTCGAACGGTTCCACGTCGGGGACGCGCCCGTCACCGCATTCGTCTACTCCGGCGCGCCCGAAGACCCCGCC
>CAXTPM010000780.1:0-2305 GCA_964245865.1 uncultured Fimbriiglobus sp.
CCGGCGGCTTGGCAAGGGAAGCGCATCGGCCCCGGCGTGGTAGACCTCGCCCCCCCGGCCCCCCTCTCCCAAAAGGAGAGGGGGGAGAATTGTACTGGGCCGGCTCGAACCGGGCGCTTGTCCGGCCCCACCACTGCTTGAGGCTAGCACCTACGCTCACCCCCTCTCCTTTTGGGAGAGGGGGAGGGGGGTGAGGTCTACCACGCCGGGGCCGATCGACTTCGTGCCTACAATGCCCCCATGACCCCCACCGCGCACTTCGACGCCGACGCCGTGATCCTGGGCGCCGGCGCCGCCGGACTGTTGGCCGCGATTGCCGCCGGCGAGCGCGGCAAGCGCGTCGTCGTGCTCGAAAAAGCCCCGAAGCCGGGGGTCAAGATTCTGATGTCCGGCGGGAGCCGCTGCAACATCACCCACGACTGCGACTCGCGCGGCATCGTCGAGGCGTTCGCCGGCAACGGCAAGTTCCTGCACGGCCCGCTGTCGCACTTCGGCACGCGCGACGCCGTGAGGCTGTTCGAAGCCGAAGGCGTCCGAACGAAGGCCGAGGCCACGGGCAAAATCTTCCCCGAGTCGGATCGGGCACTCGACGTGCTGAACGCACTTTTGAGTCGGCTGCACCGCACCGGCGCGAAGATTCTCACGCACTCCCCGGCTAAGCAACTCGACGCGATCCCCGAGGGGGAGGGCGGCGGCTTCCGCGTCGGCACCGAGGTGGGCACGCTGACTGCGCGCAGTGTGCTCGTCGCCACGGGGGGCTTATCGTACCCGCGCTGCGGCACCACCGGCGACGGCTACGGCTTCGCCGCGAAGTTCGGCCACACCATCGTCCGCACCCGGCCGGCACTCGTGCCGCTGACGTGCGAGTTGCCGTGGGTGCGTGCACTCTCTGGGCTGACGCTGCCGGACATCACGCTCAGAGTGCTCGAACCCGGCCAGAAGCCGCTCTCGCTGCGGCGCGGGAGCCTGTTGTTCACGCACTCCGGCCTCAGCGGGCCGGCGGCGATGGACGTGAGCCGGGCCGTGAGTGGCCACGCCGAGCCGGCGCGGTTGCGGGTCGAACTCGACTTGGTGCCCGACTTGACCGAGCCGCAACTGGCGGCGCTGATCGCGGCGGCGGTCGAGACGCAGCCCAAAAAGTTGCTCGCGGGGCTGCTATCCGATTGGGTGCCGAAGCGCATCGCCGAACAGCTACTCGTCGAACTCGGCCAGCCGGCCGACCGCCGCGCGGCGGGCTTGAGCAAGGCCGACCAGCGCACTTTGGTGGGCCTGCACAAGCGCCTGGCACTGCCGATCACCGGCACGCTCGGCTACGAGAAGGCCGAAGTCACCGCCGGCGGCGTGGCGCTCGACGAAGTCGATTCGCGCACGATGCAGAGCAAGCGCCATCCTGGTCTGTACCTCGCCGGCGAGGTGCTCGACCTCGACGGCTGGATCGGCGGCTACAACTTCCAGAGCGCGTGGAGCACGGGGCACCTCGCCGGGAGCAAAGTTTGAGGGCCGGTCGAAAGCCCGGCGGCGGTCGTCACCGGGCTTTCGCCTCGGTTTTCGCCTCCTCGGCGCGGCACAACTCCTCCAGCGCCCGGTAACGCCCCGCGTCGGCCGGGTGCACCGCCTTCGGGTCGAGGCCGAGTTCCTTGGCCTGCTTGAAGGCGACGAGTGCCTCGGGCTTGCCCTGCCGCGCCAGCGCCAGGTGGAAGTAGTGCAGCGGGGTCTTTTCCTGGGCGAGCGCCTCGCGCAAGTCTTTCTCGGCGAGGTCGAAGCGCCCGGAGCTGATCTCGATGCGGGCGCGCGTATCGAGGAGGACGCTGGTGAGGCCGATTTCGGCGACGGCGCGGCGGACTAGCTCGGCGGCGCGCTCGGCGGTCGCGGGGTCGGCCGACAGCAGCCAGGCGAGGTTGTTGAGCGCCACGACGTTGTGCGCGTCGCGGGCCAGCACCGCCTCGTAGGCCCGGCCCGCCGCCGCGGTGTCTTGCCGCAGGGTGTGGAACTCGCCGAGGTTGAGCATCAGCCCCGTGGACTGCGGCTCGGCGGCAATCGCGTCGGCCAGCGCCTTGGCCACGCGGTCGAATTGCTCGGGGGTCGCGCCGGGGCTGCGCAGCGCCGCTAAACCCGCGTTGGCATGCACGCGCGGCGGCAGGGCGGGGTACTTCTCGACCAGCTTGAACGCCTCGGCGTGCCGGCCGACCGCGCCCAGCATCCCGGCCGCGGCGGCGAGGGTGTCGGGGCGGCTCGGGATCAAGTCCTCGTAGCGGCGAATGGCGCTGTCGGCCATCGCCTGCGCGGCCTTGGTGCCGGCGACGCC
>CAXTPM010000781.1:0-2290 GCA_964245865.1 uncultured Fimbriiglobus sp.
TGGTGTGGCGTCTTTTCTTATCCCCTCCCCCTTAAGGGGGGAGGGAATTGGAAAAAGAGGGGTCGCCGCACTGTTTGCAACTCAATCGTGGAGACGGCTGAGCGGCGTGGGGACCACACCCGGCGAGTTGCGCGGCCTGTTCGTGGCCGACGACCCGGCGCCCGTGTTCGTGAAGCCGCGCGACAAGCACAAGGCGTTCGCCGGGGGCGTGTGGGCGGCGTTCCGCGACCTGATCCCGACGGCGGGGCAGCCGGACGACCTGGCGGTGTGGGCGTCCGGGCCGGTCGAGTTTGCTTCGGAGTGGCGCTACTTCGTGAGGCGGCACGAGGTGGCGGGCGTGGGCCACTACGCCGGCGACCCGTTCGCGCGGCCCGACCCGGCCACCGTGCGCGCCGCCGTCGCCGACTACCGGGCCAACGCGCCGTGCGCCTACGCCATCGACTTCGGGGTGGCTTCCGACGGGCGCACGCTACTGGTGGAAGTGAACGACGCCTACTCGCTGGGGCACGCGGGGCTGAACGCGGTGCTGTACTCGCGGATGCTGGAGGAGCGATGGGCGGAACTGGTGGCGGGCCGGTAGCTTGGCGGGTGGGGCGATTCGGCCCCGGCTTGGAAGCGACCTCACCCCCCGGCCCCCTCTCCCAGGAGGAGAGGGGGAGAAGCGTACTGGGTCAGTCGAATCCGGCACCCCTCCAGTAGACGAAACCCTCCGTCACTCTTACCCCCTCTCCTCCTGGGAGAGGGGGCCGGGGTGTGAGGTCGCTTCCGCCGGCCGATCGACCCGCCGCGCCGCGATCTGCTCCCGCAGCGTCGGCCCCGGCAGCGGCGACCCCCTCCGCAACCTCCGAGTGAGTGCATACGCGTTCCACACCGCCGCCAACACTGCAAGTGCCAGCATCCACCGGTTGGTGGGCGCGTCGGCGGACGGGTGGACGCAGACCACGACCGCGAAGCCGGCCCAAGCCAGCATCGACGCGCCGCGCAGCACGAGTAGGACCACGTCGGCACCTCACTTGGCCTTGATTCGCCCTTCCGCGCCCCGGTACAGTCCGCGCCCACACTGTCCAGTCCCCGCAGCCGGGCGATCCCAGCCATGATGCTCCGAGCGCCGACCGACTGGCCGCACGCCCAACCGAGTCGCGCCGGGGGCGTGCGCGTCGGCTGGGCCGACAGCCCGTGCCCCTTGTGCAAGGCGCGCGACCCGGAACTCGTGCTCGAAGCCGCCGACCCTACGGCCGAACCGGGACAGGGGCTAGTGTTCGCGGTGGTCCAGTGCCGGCACTGCGAACTGGCGTACACCAACCCTCGGCCCGACGCCGACTCGATGATCCGATTCTACCCGGCCGACTACCAGCCGCACCGCCGCGCGCGGAAAATCCGCCGGGCCGGGAAGCGCGTCTCGTGGTGGGCGCGCCTCAGCGGTCGCTCTAGCCCCGAGCGCGACGGCGGGCTGGAGTGGGTCGGCCAGGGGCGGCTCCTCGACTTCGGCTGCGGCGGCGGGAACTACCTGCGCCGGATGGCCGACCACGGCTGGCGCGTCACTGGCCTCGACGCGGCCGTCGGCGCCGTCGCCACGGTGCAGGCCGAACTTGGATTGCCGGCCCTAGTCGGAAGCTTGCCGCACCCCGAACTCGAACCCGCGTCGTTCGACGTGGTGACGATGTGGCACTCGCTCGAACACGTCCACGACCCCTTGCAGACCCTGCGCGACTCGTTCCGCCTGCTCATTCCCGGCGGGCGGCTCGTCGTGGCGGTGCCGAACCGCGAGAGCTTCGCCGCGTGGGCGTTCGGCCCGTCGTGGTTCGGCCTCGACCTGCCGCGGCACCTGACGCACTTCACGCCGTCAACTCTGCGGACGATGCTGCACGTCGCGGGCTTTAGCGTGGACCGCGTCGAGTGGATTCGCCACGCGGATTGGCTGCGCTCGAGCGCCAAGCTGGCGTCACGCGAGGCCGGGGCGCCGCGCTGGCAGCGGGCGCTGCGCTGGAAGCCGCTGGCCAAACTGGCGACGATACTCACGCACGCGGCTCGGAGTAGCGACTGCATTCTGGCGGTGGCGACGCGGCCGGAGTAGGACTCGCGCCCGCCCCGCGCCGCCGCAGCGGCCGCTAGCCCCCCATCGCCGGGTCGAAGCTCGGGACCGCGCCGAGCGGAATCCGCGTCGGCGCCGTCTCCTCGCTGCCGAGCAAGCTGGCGAACCGCACCGACTGCCTGCCGAACGCTCGGTTCGCCCGGTCCATCGCGTGCCCGAGTTCGGTGGCCCGGCGCTCGCGCTCGAACAGCGACGGCG
>CAXTPM010000782.1:0-740 GCA_964245865.1 uncultured Fimbriiglobus sp.
CCCGCCATCAAGGGGCTGGCCGACGGCCTGCACGCGATGAGCGACTGGGCCAGGAGGCACCCGAACATCGTGAAGGGGCTGGCGCTCGGCTTCGCCGGGCTGTCGCTGGCGCTCACGGGCCTCGGCGGGCTGATGGTCGCCAGGGCCGGCTTCGCGGCGCTCGGCCTGATCCTCGGGCCGGGGTCCGGCCTCGTCGCGGGCGTCGGCTCGCTCGCGCTCGGCCTCGGCCCGCTCGGGCTGGCCGCCGCGCTCGCGGCCGCCGCCGGGGCGACGGCCCTGTTCCACAGGGAGATCGCGGACTGGATCGACTCGAAGGACTGGGGCAGGCGGCTCGGGGACGGCCTGATGCGGCTCCGCGACGCCTGGAACGACCCGGACACGGGGGCGGGCGCGACCTTCGCCTCCCGCGTCGTGCCGCCGCCGGGGGGCGGGGGCAGCACCTACGTCATCCAGAACAACATGGACGGGCGCGCCATCTCCAGCCACGTCGTCCGGCACGTCGAGAAGGGGGCCAGCCGCCCCGCCTCCTCCTCCGGCTCCTTCGACGCCGGGGCCGGGTTCGCCCCCACCGGCGGCTACTCGGGGGCCTGGTAGTGGCCCTCACCCTCGGCGGCGTCACGTTCTCCGGCTTCGAGGTGCCCGAGCAGATCAACTTCGGCGGTCCCAGCTTTGCTTACGCTTACGACCGCGGCGACGCGGCGGGCGACAGCGACTGGGCCGCTTCGTTCGAGATCAATCGC
>CAXTPM010000782.1:750-2282 GCA_964245865.1 uncultured Fimbriiglobus sp.
GATCAACTTCGGCGGCCGGCAGAGCCTCCTCACCCACAAGCTCCCCGGCGGCGGCCGCGTCATCGACGCCATGGGCCGCGACGACTCGGACATCGCCTGGAACGGACGGTTCCGGGGCAACTCCGCCGAGAGGCGCGCCCGCGCCGTGGACGCCCTGCGCATCGCGGGAACCCCGGTCCCGCTCGCGTGGGGCGGCTTCCGCTATACGGTGGTGGTGAGCGAGTTCGAGGGCGAGTACCGCCAGGCCTACGAGATTCCCTACCGCATCACCTGCCTGGTGGCGACCGACTCCGCGCCCGTTTCGGGCCTGTTGGACCCGCTCGGGAGCGACCTGGGCCGCTTGCTGGGCCTCTCGGGCGACCTCAGCCTGCAAGGCATCACCGACGCCATGGCCAACGTCCAGGCCGCCGTGGCGACCGCCAAATCACTCAAGGACGGCTTCCCGTCGGGCCTGGCCCAGCTCGGCGACGCCGTCGCCACCGCGCGGGGCGTCGTGGGGCAGGGGATCGCCGCCGCCGACAGCGTCTTCGCGCTCGCGGGGCAGCCCTCGGCATCGCCCACCGGATTCGCCTCGGACATCCTCAACCAGTCCGCCGCCATGTCGCAGCTCGACACCCTGCACAACCTCGCCGGCTCGGTCGGCCGCATGGCCGCGACCGTGCAAAGTCTGGGGGGCTAGATGCAAACCATCACCGTGGCCGGCGGCGACCTCTACCGCCTGGCGCTGCAATACCTCAACGACAGTACCCAGTGGAACAGGATTGCGCAGGCCAACGGCCTCGTTGACCCCGTGCTCACCGGCCTGACCACGCTCGTCATCCCCAGCCCCGACCCTACGCAGACGGGGGGGATTTATACCGCCCCCCGGTAGCGTCCGGCGCCCGCGCTGCCTCGCGGCCGTCAACGGCACGCCGCTGAACGGCCTAATCTCGTGCGAGGTGACCACCCACAGCCACCACGCGGCGGGCACCTGGCGCGCCGAGTTCGCCAGCACCGCCCTGGGCGAGTACGGCCCGGCCTACTGGGCGCAGTCCGAGTACGACCGGGTGGAGATTACGGCCGGGTTCGACGCGCTCCAGCCGCTGATGACGGGCCAGGTGGACGAGGTGGAGTACGACCCCACCTCGCGCACGCTGACCCTCTCCGGCCGCGACCTCTCGGCCGCCCTGATCGACGCCCGCACCTCGGAGAAGTTCCAGAACCTGAAGGCCCACGAGATCGCCCAGCAACTGGCGCTCCGGCACGGCCTCGACTCGAACGTGACCGCCACCAAGACCCCCGCCGGGCGCTACTACCAGATCGACCACGCGACGCTCACCAAAGAGGACAGCGAGTGGGACCTGCTCTGCTACCTCGCCGAGCGCGAGGGCTTCGAGTGCTGGGTCGAGGGCGAGACGCTCTACTTCCACCCGCCGGCGGACGAGAGCGCGGAGCCGTATTTACTGCTGTGGAGCGACACCGGCCAAGGCTCCCCCGAGAGCAACTGCGAGCGCTTGCAGCTCTCGCGCAGCCAGACGCTGGCCAAGGACGTG
>CAXTPM010000783.1:0-2273 GCA_964245865.1 uncultured Fimbriiglobus sp.
ACGCGCCGACGCCTCGGCGGCGCGCGACCTGGAGCACGAGTTGAGCGCGCGCTTCCAGCACCTCACCGCGCCGGCGACCGCCAAGGGGTTCGAGGACACCGCGCTCTACCGCTACTCGCGCCTGATTAGCTTGAACGAGGTCGGCGGGCACCCGTCGGAGTTCGGCCTGAGCGCGGACGCGGTCCACCGCTACTTCGCCGGCCGGCCGCGCGGTAGCCTGAGTCCGCTCTCGACGCACGACACCAAGCGCGGCGAAGACGCCAGGGCGCGCGTCGGCGCGATCGCCGAGTTGGCCGGCGACTGGGCCGGGGCGGTCGCGGAGTGGCGCGGCCTCAACGCGGCGCACAAGCTGACACTCCCCGACGGCCGCGTGGCGCTGAGCGCCAACGAGGAGTACTACTTCTACCAGGCGCTTTGCGGGTCGTGGCCCAGCGCCGGCGCGCTCGCGGAGTTCCGCCCGCGCTTCGCCGAGTTCGCGGTGAAGGCACTGCACGAGGCCAAGGTCAACAGCAGTTGGCGCCACACCGACGCGGGGTACGACGCGGCGGCGGTCGAGTTCCTGGGGCGCATCCTCGACCCCGCGCGCTCGGGGGCGTTCCTCGACTCGTTCGCCGGCTTCATGCAGAAGCTCGCGCGGCCGGCCATGAATAAGACGCTGGCACAGTCGCTGCTGCGCCTCACCGCGCCGGGGGTGCCGGACATCTACCAGGGGTCGGACCTGCTTGACTACTCGCTGGTCGATCCCGACAACCGCCGGGCGGTGGACTATTCCGAGCGCCGCCGACTGCTGGCCGAACTCGACGCGGCGGCGGGCGACCCGCTCGCCCTTTGCCGCGAGCTGGCCGGCGACCTCACGGGGCGGGCGAAGCTGTACCTCACCTCGCGCGTGCTGCGGCTGCGCCGCCGGCGCGCGGCCCTGTTCGACGCCGGCGCCTACACGCCGCTGGAACTGATCGGCCCCGAGTCCTCGCGGCTGTTCGCGTTCGCACGCGAGTCCGACGTCGCCGCGGTCCTCGTGGCGGTTCCGCTCTCGACGGCCGGCCCCGGCGGCGCGGGCTACGCCGGCACGTCGGTGAGACTGCCGGGGGCGTGGGGCGGGCGTGAGTGGCGCTGCGTGCTGAGCGGCGAGCGCCACGAGGCGGCGGGCGGAGCGCTGGACCTTGATGGGCCGCTGGGACTGTTCCCGGTAGTGTGCCTGGCGGCGGAGTAGAGGCGCTCGGCGGCGTTCGAGGGGGCAGGAATGCTCATCCGCATCACGGGGCGCGCGGAGGTCACCCACGACGGCGGAGGCTCCGTGACGGATCACGCGGTCATCCGCGAACTGGATGGCGCCGAGTCCGGCCACGCCTGCGCCGACTACCTCGACAGCGACCTCGCCGACCTGGGAATCACCGGGGGCGCGGTCAAGCTCACCTACGACTCCGGCGCGGGCCAGTTCCGGGTCAGCAGCGAGTACGCCACGCCGGCCAAGCTCAGGCCGTCGCAGCTCAAGCGCCTCGCTGGTGATACGGTGGGGCAGTGGAGCGACGGCATCGGCGAGGGCTGTTTCGACGAGTTGGCCGAGCGGCTGGGGGTGGAGATCGACCTCGCCCCGCCCGGCCAGGACGAGGGGCTGCGGGTCGAGCAAGTCGATGACGGGAAGAAACCTAGCAGGCCCAAGACCGGCCTGGCCGAGGCGGCGCGCGACGGCGACATGACCGCGCTGTGCAAGCACTTGGACGCGGGCGCAGACTTGGAGGCGCGGCTTCAGGGGTACACGCCACTGCACCTCGCGGTCCTGTACGGTCGGGCGGAGGCGGCACTAGAACTGATCGGTCGCGGCGCCGATGTCAGCGCCCGCGACCCCAGGGCGAAGACCTGCTGATGCTCGCGGCGCTAGGCAACTCGATCACCGACGAGGGCGCGGCCCAGGTCGCGCGGGCCTTGCTCGGGCGCGGCGCCCTGGTCTACGGTCCCAGGGGGCCGGAAGCGAACCCGAAGCACGGCGAGTACACGCCGCTGTACATGGCGAAAAACCGCAAGAAGGCTAGGCTGGCCGCGGTGCTGAAAGAGTTCGGCGCGTCCAAGTAGTTGACGCAGGAATCGCCCAATCGGGCGCCGCACCTAACCCGCCCAAAGCGGCGGGTCTCTTGCGCCGGGGCAGGTCAACTCCCCCGCAAACGCACGGGACCGGGCACGCTAGTGCCCGGCCCCGCTCTGCTTCGACTGACCACCGCCCACGACTGCTCATCACTACTTCTTCGCCGCAGCCTTCTCGGCCTTGGCCGCGTCGC
>CAXTPM010000784.1:0-2259 GCA_964245865.1 uncultured Fimbriiglobus sp.
CGCGTGCCCAACACCGACGCGCCGCCGGCGCCCCTGGACACGACGACGGCGCCGCCGTCGTTCGGGAAGTAGGAGGGATAGGGGCGAGGGGCAGGGGCCAGACGAAGACGAAACCTTGCCGGTCTAGTCTTTGTCTGGCCCCTGCCCCTCGCCCCTATCCCTGCTCTGGCTACTCCTCGCCCTTCGGCTTCTGCGGGATCAGCCGCAGGTCGGCGAGGAACTTCACCGAGAGCGCCTTACCCCCCGTGACATCGATCGACACCACCGAGGCGAGGCCATCGACGCCGTCTTTCACCAGTTGCGGCAGGTCCGGCGGCAGGTCGCCGCGCGCCGCGAGCAGGGACTTGACCTTCTTGCCGTTCACCAGGATGTCGAGCACCTTCGCCGGCTTGGGCGGCATGGCCAGGAACTTCTTGAGCGACTCGACCGAGTCCTTGCCGGCCACGACGTAGACGCCCTTGGGGGCGAAGGCGAACGCCACGCTCGCCTCGTCGCCGAAAACGTTCTGGGCCTCCGGCGGGAAGAACGCGCCGACATTGGCTTTGTGGATGCTCACGCCGTTCGCCTTGGCCACGTCGAGCTTAATGATGTTCCGCACGTTGTCGTCCAGCCCCGCGTGCAGCTTCTTCAACTCGGCCTCGACTTTAGACGGATCGTCGAAGGCGATTCCCGCGAACAGCGACGACTTGCCGCCCTCGCCCTGCGGGCCGTTGAGGCTCATCATCAGGTCGAACTGCCCGGTCTTGGCGGTGCGCCCGATCGCCGTGAGCGCCTCCTTGGCCAAGTCCTGCAGGTTCGGCGGCACCTGCCCGAGTGCCTTGTCCTCGGCCAGTGCCAGCAGGTCGGCGGTCCCCTCGCGCAGTTCGGGGAGGAAGAACGGCAGCCGGGTGGTGAACGCGGCGACGGTGTCGGGGCCGACCGCGCCGGCGAACAGGTTCGTCGTCGGCTTGCGCGCTTCGAGGTCGCCGACGAGTTTGCTGCCGGCCTTGGGCGCCAGCGCGTACTCGACCGCCGCCGTGAGGTTCTTGGGGTCGAGGCTCACTCGCGCCACCGCCGACTCGCCCTGCTCGTACTGGAGCAGGGTGTACTTCTTGGCGACTTTCATGACGCCCACCAGGCGCTCCTTGGCCTCGGCGGGCAGCGGCAGCGCGTCGAACTGCGCCGCGGCCTGATCGACCTGATCCACGATCTTGGCGATCTGGTCCTTGGGGATGCGGCCAAAGTAGGTCTTGGTCGCCAGCAGCCCGGTCTCGCCTGGAATAATCAACTGCTCGGGCTTGGGCAGCGCGGCCGGGTCGAGCGCGGCCTTGTCGGCGCCGACGGCGAAGTACGCGGTGGTTTCACTCAGGCGCACGAACACGTCGCCCTCGTACTTGACCGACTCGGGGAGTTCGACCTCGTACAAGTCTTTTTCGTTGGGCAGCAGCTCGACGCCGATGTCGAGGCGCTTCAGGAGCGCCTTGAAGTCGTCCCGGCCGGTGATCGGCACGTACACCACGGCCTTGACGGACTCGTAGTTGCCGTCGAGGACTTGGAACCCCAGGATCGGTCGGCCGAGGTCGAGGCCGGCGAACTCCTTCTCGCCGAGTTTGCCGCGCAGGCCGTCGTTGAACTCTTTGACCGCCTTGTCGCCGCCGAAGACCTTCGTGAACGCGCGCAGGTCCGCGATCACCCGGCCGAGGGGCTGGATTTGGTAGACGTTCGCCGGTGCCGTCGCCGCCGGGGCGGCTTTGTCCTGGGCGCGGGCCGGCCCGCCCAGGAGGAGCGGGGCCAGGGTCAGTCCGAGTAGTGTGAGCCGCAGTCGCATCGCAAACCTCGCAAGTCCGGCGTGCCCGTTCGTCGATCCACCCGCCTAGTATGGTACGAATCGCCCCCGCGCCCGCCCAGAATCTCTCCACCCCACCCCGCGAGGGCCGAGCCGTGAGCCGCGAACTACTCGACGACGTGGTGGCGTACTTCGAGGCGCTGCAGGACCGCATCACCGCCGCCGTCGAGGCGGTCGAGGGGCCAGGGGGAGGCCGCTTCCGCGAGGACCGCTGGGAGCGCCCCGGCGGCGGGGGCGGGCGCACGCGCGTGCTCGAAAGCGGCCGCGTGTTCGAGAAGGCCGGCGTGGGCTTCAGCAAGGTCCACGGCCAGTTCCCCGCCGAGTTCGCCAAGCAACTTCCGGGCGACGGCCTCGACTTCACCGCCACCGGGGTGAGCCTGGTGTTCCACCCGCAAAGCCCCCACGTGCCGACGGTGCACATGAACGTGCGCCTG
>CAXTPM010000785.1:0-2251 GCA_964245865.1 uncultured Fimbriiglobus sp.
ACTCGCCCCAGTTCCCGGCGGTCGTGCGGCAGGCCCGCCGCCGGGTGCGGCTCGGCCGGGTGCTGGGCGACGCGGCGTACGACGCCGAGCACAACCACGCTCTCTGCCGCGAGCGGCTGGGCGTCGCCGAGACGCTGTTCCGGCCGAACCCCCGCAACGCGGGCCGGAAGTGGCCCAGGACGCCGTACCGGCGGGCGATGAAGCGGGGCTTCACGAGGGCCGTTTACAACCAGCGGTGGCAGGTCGAGAGCGCCTTCTCGCGGCACAAGCGGCAGCCCGGCCCGTTCCTCCGGGCGCGGTCGCTGCGGTCCCAGCGGCGTGAGCGCCTGATCCGCGTCCTGACCCACAACCTGATGCTCCTCGCCGCCCCGCTACCATAATTTCAACAGGGTATGTTTGAGTCCAAACTCCCCCCGCCACCCCCACCGCACCGGCCGCGTAAGCGAGGCTCGGCGAAGGAGCAATTCGTCCTGCCGCCCGAGTTTTTTGACCCGCTGCCCGAAGCCATCCTGCGCGCGTTCGAGGGCGGATGGAACTCCTACTCGACACCCGCATTTTCATTTGGTGCATCACCGACGACCCGTCGCTGGCGGAGGCGCACGCGCCGGCGATCGAAGACCCGAGCAACGAAGTTTTTCTGAGAACCGCGTCGGTGCAGGAGGCGGTGATCAAGCACCAACTCGACAAGACGCCACTGCGCCGGCCCACTTTTACATGCCGCAGGAGCGCGACGCCAACGGCATTTTCCCGCTGCTCATCGGCGACGGCGCGATGCCGCACCTCGCGGGCTTGCCGCCCCTGCACCGCGACCCGTTCGACCAGATCCTCGTGGCGCAGGCACTGCAGTACGGGCTGACCATCGTGACGGTGAACACAGCCGTGGCGCAGTAACCGGCGACGCGCCTGCCGGCGACGCAAACTCCGCCTCGGGGCCGGCGGCACCCCTGGGCCGGCCCCGAGGCGGAGTTTGCGTGACCGCCTGGGGCGAATCGCGGAAACTTTCCGCGCGCGGGCTTGCTAGTGAACATGACTTCACCTATTCGCATGTACATATTCACACGACCGCCGCGGCCCGGCGGACACCCCGCACTCGGAACCCACCCGCCATGCCGCTGCGCACGCTGTTCGTGGACATGAACGCCTACTTCGCCTCCGTCGAGCAGCTCGACGACCCCACTCTACGCGGCAGGCCCGTCGCGGTGGTCGCCGTCGCGGCCGAGACGACCTCCGTACTCGCGGCGAGCTACGAGGCCAAGGCGTTCGGCGTCAAGACCGGCACCCCGGTGTGGATGGCCCGGCGGATGTGCCCTGGGCTGGTAATCTGCCCCAGTCGCCAGCAGCGCTACGTCGAACTCCACGAGAAGATCGTCCGCGCGGTCGGGCGCTGCGTCCCCGTATCGAAGGTGCTGTCGGTCGATGAGATGGCCTGCCAGTTGATGGGCGACGAGCGGACCCCCGCCAAGGTCGCCGAAATTGCCGCCGCGATCAAGCGCGAACTCCGCGCCACCGTGGGGGAGTCGCTCACCTGCTCGGTCGGCGCCGCCCCGAACGGCTTCCTCGCCAAGGTCGCGGCCGACATGCACAAACCCGACGGCCTAACGATGATCCAAACTGAGGAGTTGCCGACGCGGATGTACCCGCTGGAACTGTGCGACTTCCCCGGCATCGGCCCGCGCATGGAGAAGCGCCTGCACCTGCACAACGTCTTCACCGTGCGGCAGTTGTACCAGCTCACCGCCAGGCAGCTCTCGACCGTCTGGGGCAGTGTGATTCACGGCGAGCGCTGGTTCTACCAACTGCGCGGCGAGAAGGTGTACGAGAAGCCGGCGCGCCGCCGGACGCTGGGGCACTCGCACGTGCTGCCGCCGGACCTGCGCACCGACTCGGGGTGCCGGGGCGTGCTGGTGCGGCTCGCCCACAAGGCCGCGGCGCGCCTGCGGAGCATCGACTACTGGGCGCAGGACTTCGCGGTCGGCCTGAAGTTCGAGGACGGCACGCGCTGGGACGCGGCCACGAACCTCGCCTACTGCCAGGACACGCTCACCCTGATGCAGGCCTTCGCCAAGCTGTGGGAGTGCCGCCCCCCGCACCTGGCGCGCGAGTCGGCCCCCGGCGCGCGGCCGGGGGTGCAGTACGGGGCAACTCCGATCCAGGCGTACCTGACCCTCTCGGGGCTGGTGCCGGCGCGTGGGGCAACGCCGTCGCTGTTCGAGCGCGAGCGCCGGGCCACCGAACTCGGGCACGCGATGGA
>CAXTPM010000786.1:0-2249 GCA_964245865.1 uncultured Fimbriiglobus sp.
AAAAAAAGATGCCACCCCTCGGCGGCGACTTCTGGCTATCGCGCGGTTCCCGAGCCGACTGGCCGTACTTCGCTCGGTGGCATTACCGCGGCCACGCCCTCGGCTTCACCCGCCAGTTCACCGTGCTGTGGCACAACACCGACCCCGTCGGCATCTGCGTGTTCTGCTCGCCGGCGGCGAGTCTGAGCCTGCGCACGCGCTACCTCGGCCTGAGCAACCCGCGCGGCGATGCGGCACTCGACGCGCTCAACCGCCAACTATGGTGCCTGTCGCGCGTGGTGCTGCACCCGACCTACCGGGGCTTGGGCATCGCTGCCCCGTTCGTGAGGCGTGCGTGCGAACTGTGCCCGGTCGATTGGGTCGAAACCCTGACCGTGCTGGGGCAGACGAACCCGTTCTTCGAGCGCGCCGGGTTCGTGCGCGTCGGGCAGGTAAAGAAGACGGCGGGGCAGGGGACACGCTCGGGGGCGTATGGAGGCAAGCGCCGGAGGGCGGCACCGCGGGACGGGAGGGGCGAGGGGGCGGACTTGGGGGAGCCGGTGTACCTGGTGTTCGACAACCGGCGCCGAGAGAAAGCAGACGAACGGGCGAAAGCCCAGGGATAGCATCCCTGGGCAGACTTGCCAAGCGAGATCGCCCCGCGCCGGGGTGCGGCGCGGGGCGCTGGGGGTTGACTGCGGTAGGATGAGGGGACTAGCCGGGTGGGTTCTTGGCCTTCTCCTTGGCCCGCTCTGCCTTTTCCTTGGCCGTCTTCGCTACCCTCCTAGCGTCGTCCTCGGCCCGACAGCGCTCCAAGTACGCCGTCGTCTCGCGTAAAGTCTTTTCGGCGTCGGCGAGGGTCCGGCGCACGCTGGCGTCGTGTTCAGCAGCCTCCTTCTTGAACTTCGCCTCGGCCACGCGGTACCGAATCATCTTCTTGATGCTCGGCGGCGGGGGGGGCGGTGGTGGGGGATCAGACGCGAGCAAGTAGCCCACCAAGAGTAGAGTACCCATGCGTAATCCTTACCGTAAGTGCGTTAGGTCGAGGCGAAATCCATGCTGCGCGACCCGGTGTTCCTAAACTGCCGTCGCCGTGTTGCTCGGAACCTGATCCGGCGTGATTGGCTTCAGGGCGTCGCGCCTTGCCCTCTCGGCCCTCAGCGCGTCCAGTTCGGCTTGAACATCCTTGATCTGGCTCTTGATGCTATCGACGAACGCTTTCTCACGCTCCTCGGTGGCCTTTGCCTGCTCCCATCGCGCCTTCGCTAGTGCCTTGCCAGCCGGGTCAGCGTTGCCGTCGATGGCGTTGTAAGCACCCTCGAGATTGATGCGGTCCTGGGTGGATTGCGCGAGTAAGAACTGTGCTGCGGCGAGTTGGCCGTTCAGCGAGGTCAGTTCGCTCGTGAGTTGGGCGATCCGCCCGTTGAGTTGGTCATCCGTCAGGTCGCCCACGGGCGGGGCGGCGATGGCCGTGTTGGCTGCGGCCGCAGGGACCGGCGCAGCGATCGGTGTCGCATCAGGCACGATCCGCTCGTCCATCGACTCAAGGCTGGGCCGGAAGCGGAACTGGAAGGAGTTCATCGGCGGTACCTCCGTACTCTCAACACCGCCTGAACTCCTTCAGGCGGTGTTGAGAGTACGGAGGTACCGCCGATGCCGCAATCATAATCTCGGCAGTTTTTTCTAGATTAGCTCTCTCGATCGCGTGCCGCCTCGCCTGCCGGCGCCGTTAAGCCCCCGCCCGCCAATCGGTTACTCCCCCACCGCGGCGCCCCTAGTCATCCGCCGGCCGCGCGCGAATAATAGCCCACCTGCCCGCCTCCCCTCGCCGGTGCCCCGCATGTCCGACGCTCCCGCCCTCCCGGAAGTAGCCGAAGCCGAGCCGCTGCTGCCCGCAGCCATGCCGCACCCCCAGGCCGATCAGATGGTGGCCCGCGGCGAGGTGCTGCTGCCCGACGCCACCGTCACCGTGGAGTTACCCGACGGCCGCACGGTACTGGCCCGCGTCGAGACCGCCGCGCCGCTGCCGGTGAACAAGCTCTCGTGGCCGAAGTTCCTCGGGCTGGTGATGTTCCCCGTCACCCTGATTACCGTGATGTGGGGCGGGCCGAGCGGCTTTTTCGAGGAGCTGCGCGACGGCATCAACCCGCGCAAGGCCGAGGTCGCCGTTGCGCGGGTGAGTGGCGCACAACTCTTCACCCAGCACTGCGCCTACTGCCACGGCGAGCGCGGCGACGGCAAAGGGGTCGCTAGCCTCACCACGCCCGCGC
>CAXTPM010000787.1:0-2244 GCA_964245865.1 uncultured Fimbriiglobus sp.
ACTGCGGCGCGAACTGCCGGGAGAGCGAGCGCGACTTGGGGTCGGCCAGCATCCGACGGACTTGCGCGGCGACCGCCGCCGGGTCGCGCAGCCGGTCCAGGCACGCGAGCCGGTACAGTTCGTCGTCGGGCGTGGTCGCCCAGAGGAAGTACGACAGCCGCGCGGCCAGCTCGAAGCCGGTGAGCGGCCGCGCGGCGGGGCCGGCGCCCGGCTCCAGCCTGAACAGGAAGTGCGGCGACACGAGCACGGCGGTGAACGCGAGCCTCAGCCCGTCGTCGGCCGGCCCGCCGTGCTCCATGGCGGATTCGACGAAGCGCATCAGCCGGTACATCTCGCGGTGCGAGACCGGCCGGCGGTAGGCGCGGTCCGCGAACGCCTGGAGGGCGTAGTAGCTGCGGTCGATCTCGGCGGCGCGGGCGTCGTCCTGCGGCTGGCCCTCGCTCGCCTTGGCGGCCTCGCCGCGCGACGGCGGGTCGCCGCGCAGCGCGTACGGCACGAAGTCCTCGGACGGCTGGGTGCGCAACTTGCGCCACGCGGCGGGGTCGGCCGACGCGGCGGCGACCAGGGTTTCGGCCGCAGTCAGGTATTTCTCGGTCAGGGTCGGCGACACCGACAGCACGTCGCCCAGCGTATCGAACCCTTCGCCGGTGTCGTCGGCGGGGAAGTCGGCGGCGGGCGCGACCGCCACGCCGAGCAGGTCGCGGACGGTGTTGTCGTACTCGGCGCGGTTGAGGCGGCGGGCCGTCACGCGGCGGGGCACTTGGCCTGCGGCGGAGGCGGCGTCGGCCCAGGTGGTGAACGCGGCCGCCTCGGCGGGGTCGGGCGCCGGCCTGCCGGGGGGCGGCATGCGGCCGGAGCGCACGGCCTCCGACGCCGCCGCCCACAGCTTGGCGTCGGCGAGCGCGGACGGCTCGTCGGCGAACGCGAGGCTCACGCCTCCCTTGGGCTTGCCGCCGGAGTGGCACGCGGCGCAGTGCGCGGCCAGGAACGGGGCGGCGCGGTCGGCGAACGCGGGGGCCGGGGCGTCGGTCGGGGCGTCGGCCGCGTCGTCGAGTGTGTCGGGGAGTGGCTGCGAACCGGCCGGAGCCTCGGCCCGCCCGCCCGCCCGTGACCAGACCGCGGCGCCGATCAGGGCGGAGGCGAGTAGGCCGGCGGCGAGGATGCGGGGGCGGGTCACGACTGAACTCGGACTGGGCGTGCGTCGAAAGGGGCGGCCCGCCCTTTCGGGGGGCGGGCCGCCGGGGCGGTCGGGCGACCTACTTGGCCACTTGCACTTCGAGCGTCACCTTGTTGGCCGACGAGCCGGCGTTTTTGACGGTGAGGGTGAACTTGTCGTCCCCCTTGGCCGGGGTGAACTTGACCAGGCAGTTCGGGCCGGGGCTGGTGTCCCTGGCCTCGTAGTACCGGCCCTTGACGTGGAGGTGGATGTCGGTCTCCGCGCCGCCCTTGGTGGTCACGACGACCTCGCTGCCGGCCTCGAACGTCAGGCTGACCGCCGCGCTGCCGCCGGCCGGCAGGTCGTAAGTCTTGCTCTTGAACTCCGACCCCTTGCCGCCATCGGTCGGCTTGACATCATCCGCCCGCGCGGCGGTCAGCGTCACGAGCGCGAGCAAGGTGGCCGCGAGCATCGCCCGCCGAGTTGTCCGAATCATGTCCATCTCCATCCAGGTGTAAATCAGCGGCGACCGAAGTCACGAGGTCATCGCGCCGGCCGGGGGCCGGGGTCGCCGCGCGAGTCACGCGCCGAAGCGCGATCACTGTCGAATCCGTTGTCGCCGGCGGGGGCCGACCTCGCTCGAAGCCGGCCCCGTTCGGCCCCCCTCACTCACTCCGGGCTGACGACTTCGCCCTGAGCCTTGGTGACCATGGCGATCACGGTCGCGGCGGGGATCGAGTCCCGCAGGAAGCGCACACTGCCGTCGCCGAAGAGGCCGTTGGCCCCGCCGGTGTGCCACGCGAAGATTTCGTTGTTGCTGGTGGCGTTGATCATGCACGGCCCGAGGCGGAAGCCGCTGTCGTCGCACTTGCCGCCCGCGAGCGACGAGTAGATGAACATGTCGGCCCACGCGCCGCCGCCGCTACTCACGGGTTCGATGCTGCCGTCCACCGGCTTGCCGTTGATCTCGGAGTTGTAGACCTGGCGCTTGCGGTTGTAGCCCACCGGCTTGCCGCCGGTCTCGGACATCACCAGCGTGTTCGACGAGCCGTCGGCGATGCCGATGACCGCGACCGCGCCGCCGCCGG
>CAXTPM010000788.1:0-2232 GCA_964245865.1 uncultured Fimbriiglobus sp.
TCCTCCATGTACGCGAGTTGCGAGTGCAGCAGGCTCTCGACCGAACCCTTGGTGGCGATGCTCGTGTAGCCGCCGACGGGGTAGTGGTCCTCGTCGAGCACGCGCGTCGGCACCTCCTTGCGGCCGGCGGCGGGCTTGATCGGGCGGGCCGGCAGCAGGCCGTCGATGCGCGCGGCCGCGAGGAGGATTTGCCGGTGCGCCACGAACTGGCCGAGTTCGGCGAGGGCCGTCTTTTGCTCGATCGCCGTCACGTCTTCGGGCGAGAGCGCCTCGGCCATGCGCCGCACGGCCTTCACGACGGCCTCGTACTGGCTGACGATCAGCGGCATCGGCCCCTCGCGGCTCAGCATTTCGTAGCCGGCGTTCAGCAACTCCTCGGGGGGCTGCGTGAGTAGGTGGCGCACGGCGGCGGGGTACAACTCGACGCCGCCGAAGCCGCCGCGCTCGCGCAGTTGCCGCACCACGAAGGCGATGCCCTTGGCTTGGTCTTTGGGCGAATAGTGCCGGAGCGCGTCGGCGGCGCGCTCGACGGTCCAGTCGGTGGCGAACTTCCCCAGGACGTAGTCGTCGTAACTGCGCAAGAGCGTTGCGGGGACGCCGGGCGGCTCGACCTTACTGAGCGCGGCGTGGCGCTCGTAGCCCACCAGGGTCCAGCCGAGGTCGGCGACGATGCCGACGGGCAGCGCACTTTGCCCCGACGCGGCGAGTTCGAGCGTCCACTCCAGGGCTTGGCGGACCATCCCGGCGCCCGGCGGCACGACGCGGCTGAGCCAGAGGCTCTGGCAGAGGAACGCGCGCGTGGCGTCGGGGCTTCGCAGTTCGGCGGTGTCCACGTTTGGCCCCTACGACTGCCCGGCGCGGCAGAACCGTTAAGATCGGCGCGGCCGCGTGCCGATACCATTCCAGACGACCGGCCGGCGGGCGGGCCGCACCCTGGACATTGGCGAGGCAGCGATGACGACGCAGCGAATCCTACGCGGAACGGCCCTCGCCGGCGCGGCGCTCCTCGCCTCGGCCGCGCTCCCATCGGCGGCGCGCGCCCAACTCCCCGGCCTCGCGCCCGCCCAGTCGCCGCCGTCGGCCGGTGGCATGGGGCAGGCTTACTCCGCTCCGCCGAGCAATTTTAGCACGCTCACCGGCCAGGCCAACCCGGCCTCCCCGGCCGGGCCGGTGTCGATGGGCGCCGGCGGCACCCCGAGTTCCACGACCGCCTGGGCGCCGGGCGCCTACGGGGCGCTCACCGCCGCGCCCGGCCTCCAGCCGCAGCAGCCGCCGGGGCTGTACCCGTCGGGGCCGAACTGCTGCGGCCCCGTGGGCGGCGACGGCGCCATCGGCTACGAGGTCTACGCCCGCACCGGCCCCACACTCATCGTCGGCGGCGGCTCGGAACTCTCGGGCGCCACGCGCTTCGGCTGGCAGGTCGCCGGCGCGGGCCGCAGCCTGTTCTTCAACCCCAGCCACGACGCGGCGTGGGCCGTCGAGTTCGGCCTGCGCTACGCCTACAACGGCGCCGACCAGAGCCGGGTGTTCGACGTGTTCACCACCCCGCCGCGCCGTGACAACGGCAACAACACCACGACCCGCCTGCCGGACCAGTTGCAGCCGTTCCGCCTGCGGGGGCTGACGCGCACCGACTTCACCTACGCGGTGGGCCGCGACTGGTTCTTCAACGGCCCAGGGCTGGTGGGACTCGAGCAGGGCTGGAACAGCCGCTTCGGCGTGGATGTCGGCGGGCGCTGGGGGAACATCCGCGCGGACCTGATCCCCACCCAAGACGTAAACAACTACTACCGCAAGAACAGCGTCTCCACCAGCTTCGTGCTGGGCGCCCACTACGGCGTCGAGATTCCGATGGGGGCGTACATCGTGTTCACCGGGGCGCGGGTCGAGTGGGCGCACGTGAACTCGAACGTGGTGCCGCCGCAGGACGGGGCGATCCAGGACGTGGGGATTCTGCTGACGCTGGGGGTAAGGTTCTAGGCCGGGCCAGTTAAGCCGCAGGTTCGGGATCGACGGCGGCAATCAGGCGGTTCGTCTCGCGCACCAGCGCGTCCAAGGCGACCGGGGCGCCGGCCAGGTCGCCGCCGGCCGCAATTGCCTCCAGCCGCCCGGCGGCGTCGGCCACGTCAGTGCCGCCGACGTACCCGGCCGCTCCTTTGAGGCCGTGGGCCACCCGCCGGGTCGCGGCGGCGTCCCCGGCCCCGACGGCCGCGCGCAGGTCGCCCAGTAGCT
>CAXTPM010000789.1:0-692 GCA_964245865.1 uncultured Fimbriiglobus sp.
CGGGCAGGGCGGCGGCATCCAGGGCGGCATTGGCGGGCAGGGCGGCGGCATCGGCGGCGGGGGCGGTGGCCTCTTCGGCGGCGTGTTCGGCTACAACGGCATCGGCATCCGCATCGTGCCCACTACCGTCCCCGGCCAGTTCGGCGGCGCGGGCGGCGGCGGTGCGGCGGGCGCGGCCGGGGCCGGCGGCATCGGCGGCGGCGGCATCGCGGGCATTGGCGGCGGCGGCTTCGCGGGCATCGGCGGGGGCGGCGGGGTGGGCGGCGGCGGCATTGGCGGGGGCTTCGGCGGCGGCGGCATTGCCGGGGCCGGCGGTATCGGTGGCCAGGGCGGCTTCGGCGGTGGTCAGATCGGCGGGGGCGTCGGCGGCGGCGGTATTGGTGGCCAGTTCGGTGGCCAGATCGGCGGCTTCGGTGGCGGTAAACAAGGCTTCGGCGGCGGTAGCGCCCTCTAGCCGGTTCAATTGAGCGGTTCGTTCCGGGCGGGCGGGGGGTGATCCCCCGCCCGCCCCCTTTCTCCCTGGAGCCTGACAGCGTGGGAGCCTTCGCCGCCGCCGGCGCGCTGCTCGCGCTCGCCGCGGACCCTTTCGCCGACGCCGCATTCGACCACGTGGCCCGCCAGAGCTTCGCCGCCTGGCCCGCGCCGGGCCTGGCGGTCGAAGTCGTCGCCGCAGATGGGCCGTGCTTCCTACA
>CAXTPM010000789.1:702-2231 GCA_964245865.1 uncultured Fimbriiglobus sp.
GCTACGGCGTCAAATCTCTTTCCGGCGCCGAACCCGTGACGCCGCACACCGTGTTCCCAGTCGGGTCGTGTACCAAGGCGTTCACGAGCACCCTCGCTGCGAAACTCGCCGCCGGCGGCAAGCTCGACCTCGACGGCCCGGTACGGCGGTGGCTCCCCGACTACCGCCACCCCGACCCCGCGCTCAGTGACCGCGTGACGCTCGGCGATCTCCTGAGTCACCGCACTGGGGTGAGGGGCTACGACTTGCTGTGGTACGATGCGCCGTGGCCGCTGGCCGAGTCGGTGCGGCGGCTGAGCCTGCTCCCAAAAGAGGGGCCGTTCCGATCGAGCTACCACTACTCGAGTTTGCAGTTCCTCGCCGCAGGGATGTGCCTGGAGCGCGCCGCCGGCAAGCCTTACGCGGACTTGCTACGCGCTGAACTGCTTGCCCCCTTAGGCATGGCGGGGGCGACCGTCACCGGCGCCGAGTTCCACGCGGCGCCCGACCGCGCCTCGGGGCACCAAGTTCTCGACTCCGGCGCGGTCGGGGCGATGCGCGAGTACGACTTCGCCGAGGCCAACCCCGCCGGGTCGGTCGCGGCGAGCGTGTCGGACTTGGTGCCGTGGGTGCGCCTGCACCTGAATCGGGGCCACCACGCCGGGCGGCAACTGGTGCCGGCGGCGGAGCTGGCCCGCACGCACGCCGCGCAAATCAAAATGCCGCTGAGTGACCCCGACATCGCCAGTGCCTACCCGCGCTCGACGCGGGTGGACTATTGTCTGGGCTGGGCGCGGGCCGACTACGCCGGCGAGGCGGTGCTGCTACACGGCGGCGTGGTTGATGGCTTCCGGGCGCAAATCACGCTCGTGCCGCGCCTCGGCGTCGGCATCGTTCTCTTAAACAACCTGCACAAGACGCGGCTGAACGGGGCGCTGACCAACAAGCTGCTCGACGTGATCTTGAAACTGCCGCCGCGCGACTGGGACGCGGAGTACCGAGCGCTGGACGAGGCTGACCGCGCGGCGCAGGCGGCGAAGGCCAAGCTCGCCGAGCCGCCGGTTCTGCCCACCGCGCCGGGACTGGAACTCGCGGCGTTCGCCGGCACCTACGCCGACGACGCCTACGGCGAGGTGGGGGTGAGCGTCGGCGCGAGTGGGCGGCTGGTGTGGAAGTGGAGCCGCTTCGAGGCCGAGCTAGTGTGCGTCGGGCCGGGGGCATTCCGCATCGCCTCGGGGCTGCTGGTCGGCGAGCCGGTCGAGTTCGCGGCCGTCAGTGGCGAGGTCAAGCGCATGGCCTGCCTGACGCGGGTGTTCACTCGCCGACGAGCCTGAAGAACAGCTCTTCGAGGTCGTCCTCGCCCGACTGCTCGCGCAACTCGGCGAGCGTGCCCATCGCCACAATCCGGCCGCGCGCCATCACCGCCGCGCGGTCGCAGAGCTTCTCGACTTCGCGCAGCGTGTGGGTGCTGAACAGGATCGTCTTGCCGCGCCCCTTGAGTTCGGCGATGCTCTTCAGGACCGCGCGCTGCACCAGCACGTCGAGTCCGG
>CAXTPM010000790.1:0-2220 GCA_964245865.1 uncultured Fimbriiglobus sp.
ACGGCAGGTTGGCCTCGTCGCGGGCCTCGCCGAAGCTCGGGTCGGTGGCCGGGGGGAGCTGCGCCGGGGTGCGCCGCGCGGCCGGGGCCGAGTCGAGTTCAAGCGGCACCACGTCGCTTGGCGTCGGCGGCTGCGAGTCGGTGAGGTCGGCGGCGTGGCTGCGCGTGTCGCCGGTGTTGCGAGCGGTGTCGATCAGACTGTCCAGGCGCCGCGACAACTCGCGGGCCGACTGCGGCCGGTCGTCGGGGTCTTTGGCCAGGAGGTCGAACACCAAGTCCTCGACGGCCTTCGGCACCCAGCCGCCCTGGCCGACTTCCGCGAACCGCGGCGGCATCTCGGTGGCGTGCGCCAGCAAGACATCCATCGAGTTGGTCCCCTCGAACGGCAGCCGGCCCGTGAACAGTTGGTACATCATCACGCCGACCGAGTACAAGTCGCCCCGGTGGTCCATCGTCTCGCCGCGCACCTGCTCCGGGGCAATGTACCCCGGCGTGCCGACCGCGAAGTCGATGTTGGTGTCGGTGACCTTGCGCGCGGGGTTGTCGCTCATCAGCTTCGCCAGACCGAAGTCCATCACCTTGATGCGCTCGCGCGGCGAGTCCGGGTCCACCACCATCAGATTAGCCGGCTTCAGGTCGCGGTGGATGATCCCCTCGTCGTGCGCGGCTTGCAGGACTTCGCAGAGTTGGCTGATGATGCGCGCCACGCGGGGGGCGGTCATCCGGCCGATCTTGGTGAGGAGGGTTTCGAGGTTGACGCCCTTGACGTACTCCATGACAATGCACGGGCCGGCGGGGTCGTTCAGGCTCGCGTCGTAGAGCGTGACGGCGTTGGGGTGGTGGAACCGCGCCATCAACTCCATTTCGCGCTGGAAGCGGTCGCAGAACTTGCTTTCCTGGGCGATGTGCTCGTGCATCACCTTGATGACGACTTGCCGGGCGAGGTCGGTCTGGCGCGCGAGGTAGACGCGCCCCATGCCGCCCTCGCCGAGGACGCGCTGGAGTTCGTAGCGGCCGAGGAACACACGCCCGATCATTGAGGCCATCCCCGCGCCCGTCCCGCCGCCACTTGGCCACTGCCGCGAGAGTCTAGAGCGGGTTTGGCCGGGGCACAAGTCGCGGCGGCGGTCGGGTCTTGGATTTCCGAGCGGAGGGCTTCAGCAACCCGCCCGGAAATCCAAGACAACCTTCTACCGCCCCAAGTAGTCCGCCAAGTCGCGCGCGCCCTGCGGCGGCACGCGATCCGCCGGCGCCGCCGAGCCGGCCTGCACTACGGGGCCGAATGCGATCCCCAAGAGTCCCCGTCCGGGCCGCGCGGTTTCGGTGTGCCCGTCCTGGCCCCAGTGGTTGCCGAGGGCCGTCACCTCGAACTCCACTAGCCGGCCCGCTGCACGGTCGAAGCGCACACTCCCGCCGAGCTTGGCGTCGTAGCCGCGCTCGGCTTTCGCCGGGTCCGCGTCGTCCGCGAGCAGCACCTCGCCGGCGAGTCTGAGCGTCACCGAGGCGTCGGTGACTTCGCTTACCGTGAGGGCGAACTCGGCGCGGCGGACTTGCCGCGCGGCCCACGGCGGGGTCTCGCCGCGCGTGTTGTCCACCAGGTGGTGCCGGCAAAGCCGCGTCGCCAGAGTGGCGGGGAGTGGGACGACCTGCCCGACGGCCGGGTTCGCAGGCAGCATCGCCTTTATCTCGTTGGCCGTGATCCAGAGCATGTCGCGGGCCGAGCGCGAGCCGCCGGGGGTGCCGCAGACGCCGGGGTCGAACTCCAGGGGGCCGGCGCGGTCGAGGATGCGCGCCTGCACCCGCACCGCCGCGCCCCCCTCGGGAATCGCGCGGGCGTAGGCCGGGTCGGGCTTACCGGGGGGTTCGACCGCCACCGCGCCCGGCAAACGACGGTTCGCCGGCAGGCGGGCGAACCTGGCGAGCGCGCGCTTGAGTTCGGCGCGGGTGATCTCCGCACTGTTGCCTGCGTTCTTGAACGAGAGCGCCTCGCCGTCGGCGGTGAAGACGTAGATGCCCTGCCGCGTGCCGTCCTTGCCCGCACCTCGGCGATCCGTCTGGTCGGACATCTTGCGGAAGAACGTTCCCTCGGAGTCGTTCCGCCGGCGCGTGTACCAGTCGTCGCCCGTCACGGGGACGAATTCGGTGCGGCACATGCGAATGATCTCGGCGTCGGCGAACGCGGACACACGGCCCGTGACGACGTTGTTTCACCCGCACCCCA
>CAXTPM010000791.1:0-2212 GCA_964245865.1 uncultured Fimbriiglobus sp.
CGGGTTCCACTGGGCTGTTGCCGCCTGACGGTTACGCATCAACCAGACTTGGTATGAGTCGTTCGACGGCTCGTCCTTCTTAGCCTTTCTCGCCGGGGTCGGCTTTGCGGGTGCGGATTTGGTTCGGTCGGCCAGCCCTCTATGGGTTGCGCCAGGCTGACCGCGGCGTCAGCGACCAAGCCTGCGGTACTGCTTCCAAGCGATGTACGTCCGCGCCTCGCCCTTGCCGCGCGAGATGACGAGTGTTGTAGACGTGTCGGCAGTGTTGACGATGACCGTGTGCAGCGCGAGCGGCCGGCCGGCGGAGTCGTCGCTGAAGTCCACCGAGCGCCCGCCGGGGTCGGCCGCCGCGAACCCGCCCGCGCCCTCCGCCGGCGGCGCGAGCCTGGACTTGTAGTAAGCCAGGACCGCCTCGACGGGCGCGTCGGTCGCCATGACGGTTTTGCTGACCGTCGATGGCACGGTGCGGTCGCCCCTGGCACCGACGGTCGCGCCGTCGGACGCCCCGGCCGCGGACAACTCCGAGCCGGGGTACTGCCACTCGGCGATCGTCTGAAGCAGGGGCTTCGGCCCGGCCCCCGGCGCGGGCGGCGGCTGCCCGGTCGAGGGCGCCGCGCACGCCAGCACGCCCCCGACGCCGATGGTGGTGATTGCTCGCCTGCGGTTCATCTCATCTCCCCCGTGTCGTGATCACGCGACGCCGACCTGGCGGCCACCTCGCACAGTTGATTTGCGCGTCGGGTGCCGATGTGTCGCGGAAGTTCCGACTTCGCCGGAAGTAGCTGCGGCCGCTCGCCGAGTCACCCCGGCCCCCATCGCCCGGTGCCGGCCTCACCCGTCCGACATCCGCGCCCCGGTTCCGGCGGTCGGCCCGCCGGGAGTCACCGGCGGGTCGTCACCGCCCGCAGCAGTCGCGGCTCGCGCAAGACCAGCCCGACCCAGGCCAGCGCGCCGATCGCGACCGGGAAGGCAACCGGGAACGCCCCGCCCCCCGCCCGGACGTGGATTGCGGCCGCCCCGCCGAGGTAGCCGGTCAGGAGGAGCGCCCCGGCGACCGCAGTCCGCGGGGCCGCGTAGGCCGCAGTGCAGGCCAGCAGCACGGCGCCGATGCCGGCGAGCGACCCCGCCGGAACCCCGAGCTTCTCCGAGGCTTCCACGACGGGGGCGGCCCCCGCGACCTTCGCGGCGCCGTCGAAGGCGAGGGAGGCGATCACCAGGCCGCTCGCGGCCCAACCCGAACAGAGCCGGACGCCCGAGGCGGGCGGGGGGAGTGGTTCTGTCGGCATCATCGTCTCCGGCTCCGGGTGCGACTCCGAGGCCGGGCCGCGCGGCCCGCCCGTTCCGGGGTTCTCTACCAGCCCTTCGCCAGCGCCACGAGTTGGTCGAGCGCCGCCGCCCAGCCGTGGTGGAAGCCCATCGCCTCGTGCTTCGCCCGCCCGTCCTCGCCGGCGTGCATCGCCGTCGCCGTGTACTTCGTGCCGGCCCCGTGCGGGGCCATCTCGACCACCGCCGTGAAGACGAACGGCGCGACGGCCGCCGGGTCCGCCGGCCGGTAGCCGGGCAGCAGCGCGCCGGTCCAGATCAGCCGCGCGTTCGGCACGACCTCCAGGTAGCAGCCGGTGTTCGGGAACCGCCGGCCCTCGGGCGACTCCATCACCGTGCGGAACGCGCCGCCGGGGCGGAGGTCGATCTCGCACTCGACCGTCTTCCACGGGGCCGGGGCGAACCACCTCATCAGGTGCTCCGGGGTCGTCCACGCCTTCCACACGAGTTCCGGCGGGACGCCGACGACCCGCTCCAGCACGAGGTCTGTCTTGGGGTCGAGTGGCGTCATTCGGGCTGCTCCTTGAGGTCTTCGAGGTAGGAATCGAGTTGGTCGAGGCGCCGCTCCCACAGGGCGCGCTGGGCCGCCAGCCAGCCCTCGGCCGCCGCGAGGGCGTCCGGGGCGAGTTCGTAGGTGCGGACGCGCCCGGCCTTCCGGGACCGGACGAGCCCGCACTGCCGGAGCACGTCCAGGTGCTGGAGGAACGAGGGCAGGGCCATGGGGAACGGCCGGGCGAGTTCGGTCGTCGCGGCCGGGCCGCGGGACAGGCGCTCGACCACGGCCCGCCGGGTGGGGTCGGCCAGGGCTTGGAACAGGCGACCCAGTTGCGGCGCTTGGCTAGTATTACTCCGTTAACTATGGCGGTTTGCCTTTGACGAGTTCGGGGGC
>CAXTPM010000792.1:0-2203 GCA_964245865.1 uncultured Fimbriiglobus sp.
ATGCGGACGGTGAGTTCGCCCCGGCGGGCGAGGTCGGAGACGACTGCGTAGTCGTCGGGGTAGTTCTGGAACCCGCCGCCGGCGTCGATCACGCTCGTGATGCCGAACCGGTTCATCTCGCGCATAAAATGGCGGGTGGAGTTCAGTTGGTCCGACGGGTCGAGCTTCGGCCCCCTGGCGAGCGTCGCGTACAGGATCGTCGCGTTCGGCCTGGCAATCAGGATGCCGGTCGGGTTCCCCTGCTTGTCGCGCTGGACCTCGCCGCCGGGCGGGTCGGGGGTGTCTTTGGTGTACCCGACCGCCCGCAGCGCCGCGGCGTTGAGGATCGCCCGGTCGTAGAGGTGGAGGATGAACACCGGCGTGTCGGGTGCCGCCGCGTTCACCTCGGCCAAGGTCGGCAGCCGCCGCTCGGCGAACTGGAACTCGCTCCACCCGCCCACGACGCGCACCCACTGCGGCGCGGGCGTCCGCGCCGCCTGCTCCCGGAGCATGCGAAGCGCGTCGGCGACGGACGGCACCCCGTCCCAGCGGAGTTCCAGGTTGAAGTTCAGCCCGCCGCGGATCAGGTGCAGGTGCGAGTCGTGCAGGCCGGGGATGACGGTGCGGCCCTGGAGATCGACGACGCGGGTCGTCGGCCCCCGGTGGGCGAGTACGCCCTTGTCGTCGCCGACCGCGAGGAACTTGCCGTCCTTCACCGCCGCGGCCTGCGCGGTCGAGCGGCGGTCGTCCTGGGTGGCGATGGCGCCGTTGAAGAGAATGAGGTCCGCGATGTCGGTCATGGGTGTCTCCGAGGCTCGTGGGTAGTCTGGCCGGCCCGGCCCGCGTGCCGGAGGGCATCGGGCGAGTAACGCCTCCCCCGACAGCGAG
Organism: uncultured Fimbriiglobus sp.; assembly: GCA_964245865.1. Lineage (GTDB taxonomy): Bacteria > Planctomycetota > Planctomycetia > Gemmatales > Gemmataceae > Fimbriiglobus. Next base: position 868 of record CAXTPM010000792.1, read on the forward strand.
GGTTACGGCGACCAGGGCGTGGAGGAACGCGGGCTGCGGGTCGCGGCCGGCGAGCAGGTTCTGGAGTACGGCTCCGCCGAGGACGACCGCTGGGAGGGGGCCGCCGCGTCAAAAGGCCGAAGGCGGCGGACGCCGCCGGGGGCCAGTCGTCACGAGCCGGCCGGAGGAGTCCGGCGAGAGTCACGGTCGCGGCTCGGGCACCTCCGGTCAGGGGTTGATGCGTGGCCGGAGCCACCGGTTCGAGAGCCGGACCAGGGCCGGCATGACCGGCCAGGTGAGGCCGGCCACCACCGCGGCGTTGAACGTCACCAGGCCGAGCAGCCAGGGCCAGTCGGCCGTCAGGGGGGTCAGGGTGTAGGTCAGGGCGGCGGTCATCAGGTTCACGCCGACCCAGGTCAGGACCGCCGTCTTCCAAACCGGCGGGGCGGGCGGGACGGGCGGCGACGACCGCCGGCGGCCGGTCTGCGGTGCCCATGCTTTGCCTCAGGATTAGGTTAGTGCTGCGACGCGGCCGGGACGACGTAGGCGGGCAACTCCGTCGGCGGCGCGCCGTGGACCATCGTGTAGGCGTACTCGACGCCCGCGCCGTACGCCCCGAAGTGGTCCTTGGCGATGCCCATGACCGCGTCGTAAGTGCCCTTGTGGGCCCAGTCGCGTTGCCACTCGAGTATGGTCGAGAGCGCCGTCACCGGCTTCGCCCCGGCCTGGACGACCCGCCTCATCGCGTTGTCGTGGGCGAGCTGGCTCACGTCCCCGCAGCAGTCCTCGACGACGTACACCTCGTACCCGTCGTGGATCGCCTGGACCGTGGGCAGGGCGACGCAGGTCTCGGTCCAGAGGCCGGCCAGGACGATCTTCTTACGGCCGCTCTTCTTGACCGCAGCGACGAAGTTCTCGTCGTCCCACGAGTTCATGCTGGTCCGCTCGATCGGCTTGGGGTGGCCGAGCGCGGCGAGAACCTGCGGCCAGGTGTTGCCGCTGAACGTCTTGGTCTCGACCGTCGAGAGGACGACGGGCACGTCGAACACCCGCGCGGCCTTGGCGAGGGCGACGTTGTTGTTGATGACCGACTGGCGGTCGAAGTTCGAGACGCCGAACAGCATCTGCGGCTGGAGGTCGATGAGCGCGAGGACGCAGTTGTCCGGGGTCAGTAACCCCTTCTCGCTGAGCCTCGGGCGGGGGGATTCTTGGGACACGACGTTCTCCGAGTAGTGATTAGGGGGCCGACGACCGCCCCGCGTTTGTCTCCGCACAACTAAGCGTGGCGGGTGGGCACCCGCCGGCCGGCGCTACGCGGTCAGGAACGCGAGCAGGTCGGCGTTGACTTCGTCCTTGT
>CAXTPM010000793.1:0-2200 GCA_964245865.1 uncultured Fimbriiglobus sp.
GATGCGGGTCGTGAATAACAGCGCCGACGCCGACGACGCGGCCCAGGTGGCGTTCGCACTCCTGGCCGAGCGCGCCGGCAGCCTCACGACTAGCCCCAGCGCGGCCGGGTGGCTGTACGCGGTGTCGCGCCGCACGGCGTTGCACCTGCGTACCAAGCGGCTGCGGCGGGCCAAGTCCGAGCGCCGCGCCGCCAGGCCCGAGGCACTCCCGGCGGCGGACGCCGAGCGGGCCGAGAAGTTGGCGGCGCTCGACGACGCCCTCGCGCGGCTCCCCGAGAGCTTGCGCGAGGCCGTGGTGCTGTGCGAACTCGAAGGGCTGCCGCGTCAGGCGGTGGCGGATCGCCTGGGCGTGCCCGTCGGCACCCTGAGTAGCCGGCTGGCCAGCGCCCACAAGAAACTTGCCCGGCGCCTCGGCGTCCCGGCAACCAGCCTCGTGCTGACGGCGCTGGTGGCCCCGAGCCTCGCGGCCTTCGACGCCCCGGCATCGTGGCTCATTGGTAGTAGTCCCGGTGTGAAACTCTTACTCGTGGAGGCGAAGCGCATGGCCCTCTTGGTGAAACTCAAGCTGCTGGCGGCGAGCGCGGCCGTGGCGGTCGGCGCCGCCGGCCTCACCGCCGGCGCGGGCCTGACACTCGGCACCGGGCCGGGCAGCGGCGCGGCCGGCGCGGCGGTGGCCGGCGAAGTGGCGCGGCCGATGGCCGAGGCCGAGGTGGCGCCGATGCCGCGCGCGGTGGGCGGCGAGGGGCAGGCCGACGCGGGCGAGGTGGCGCCCGACGCGCTGGCGGGGGTGTGGAAGCGCGTGGCCGTCGCGGTGGCGAACGCGGCGGCCCCGGTGCCGCCGGGCGCCACGCTGATCGACGCCATCACTATCCGGCCGGGCGGGGGCCGCCGGGAAGGGAGTATGACCGTCACCGGCCCCGGCGCCGAGGGGAAACTCATCACGACCACCGTGGAGTTCATTGGCCGCGTCCGTGACGAGACCGCCTCGCCGGGGGGCGAAGGGTCGTTCGCGCTCCAGTTCCGCTCCCTGGTGCCCCCCTGGCGCGGCTTAGCGGCCAAGTTCAAGTCCGGCGGCGACACGCTGCGGTTGACGGTGCCATCGGACGATGTCCGGCTGGAGCCAGTCCCGTCCGGCGACGCGTCGGGCGCCCCGAAGCAGATCGCCCGCGGCCTGGTCTACGCCTACACCTTCCAGCGCCAGCCGGCCGAAAAGCCCCCCGCGACGCCGGCCAAGGCCGCGCCTACGCCCGCCGGCGCTCTCAAGGCCGAACTCGACGCCCTAGAGGGGACGTGGAAGTGCGAGCGCGTCGAACTGCCGCCGGACTCGCCGCTCGACCCCGCCAAACTCGTGCTCGGGCCGACGCTGCGGTTCGCCGCCGACCGCAAGGCGTTCGTCGCCACGCTCAACCAGAACGAACTTCCCCTCGCCTACGACCTCAAACTCGACAAGTTCCCTGCCCAATTGTTGCTTGCCGAACGTGGCGACGGCCCGCGCCTGCCGAGTTTCTACCCGCTGCGCTACCGGCGCGACGGCACCACGCTGCGGCTCGGCACGCGTGCCGCAGAGGGACTCATGCCCTTCGGCGCGGTCCCGGCGCGCGGCGACCAGCGCGCCGGCGACGAAGCCCTCACCAGCTCCGACGTACCGACGCCGGACCCCGTCACCGCCACGTTCGTCTACACCCAGATCGACGGCGCCGCCCCGCGCGCCAAGTATCTCCGCGACCTCGCCGCACTCCTGCAGGGCGAGTGGGAGTACCAGCCGGACGGCGGCCCCGGCAATCCCGGCGCCAGGCAACTCGCCACCGCCGTGCGGCGGCTGTCGTTCGCCGGTACCGACTGTCGCGCCGGCGACGGCAAAACGACCTGGGCCGGGCCGTTCGAGTTCCGCGCCGAAGTAGACTTCGACAAGCCGACCAACGAGCGCGGTGCGCTAAGCTTCGCCGGCAAAAACGAGTCCGGCGAGGTCCGTCGGCTGCGGGCGCGAGTCACCCACCTCACCAACGACGAGATGTGCCTCACGGCCGCCAGGGCTGCCGGCGGCGACGAACTGTTCCCCGTTGTGAAGGGCGGCGAACCCGTCGGCTACGTCCCCGGCGAGCAGGTGACGGCGCCGTTCCGGCGCGTCAAGACGGGTGCCGGCAAGCCCGCCGCGCCGCCGGCGGGCGAACTAAGTTCCGAGGCCAAGGAGTTGCAGACC
>CAXTPM010000794.1:0-2188 GCA_964245865.1 uncultured Fimbriiglobus sp.
CTGGACGTTCCGCCTCTCGACCTACGCCACCCTCGTCCTCGCGTGCGCCTGCCTGGGCTACGCGCAGTGGGCGCTGCTGCCCAGCGCCTCGGTCGTGGCCGGGGTGGTGGCACTGCTCCTGATGGCGTCGTTCTGGCGCGAGGGGGGGTACGAGCTGGACCTGCGCACCGCCAACCGGGTGGGGCTGGTGCTGTTCGCGGCCTCGGCGGCGTGGGTCGCGGCCCCCTACTTCGACAAGAATAGCCTGCTCAACACCCTGCCCTACCCGGCGAGTCTGCTGCCGTACCTGGGGCCGGTGTTGATGCTGCTGATGCCGTTCAAGATGCTGCGCCCCAAGCACGCGGGCGACTGGTGGGCGATGCACGGCGTGGCGCTCGCGGCGGTGTGTCTCGCGGGGGCGCTCGCCGAGGACGCGGCGTTCGGCGCCCTGGTGGCGCTCTACGCCTTCGCGGCGGTCTGGAGCGTCTCGACTTTGTACTTCCAGTCCGAGGCCGGGGCGCTCGCCGCCCCCCCTGGGTCGGACTGGGGCGCCCCGCCGCAACTGGTGCTGCAGGCGCGGCCGTCGGGCACCGCGCTGGCGCGCACGCTGGGGTGGGCGGGCCTCGCGGCCGGGGCGGCGCTCGCGCTGTTCCTGCTGACGCCCGCGTCGAACTCCGCGCCGTGGGGCTTCGGGCGCGTGCGCTTAGAGGTCGGCTACTCGGGCGAGCACCTCGTGGACCTGAACCGCTCGGGCGACCTGACCCCCAGCGGCGAGGTGGCGTTCGAGGTGACGGCGACCGCGCACGGCGGGGCGCCCAAGGCCGACCTCGGCCCCGAGCGGCGCTGGCGCGGCCGGGCGTTCGGCGCCTACGAGAAGGGCAAGTGGGTGCCGCTGAACCCCGTGCCGGAGGTGGTGGCGCGGGGGGCGCGGGCCGAGCGGGGCGCGGCCGCGCCGCCCTTGGACGCCGGGCCTGGGGCGTTCCAGTTGCGCTACACCCCCAAGGATGGGTTGGCCGACTCGGTGCTGCTCGACCCCGTGTTCTGGGTGCCGGGGCGGGCCTACCCGGTCGCCCCTGTCCCCGGCAAGCCGGGGATGCCGATGCCGTGGGCGCAGGCGCGCGACGGGGGGTTCGAGAGCGTCATCGACCCCGACCCCAAGCGCCGCCCCGGCTACCTGCAGGTGTCGCGCGACCCCGACCCGGCGGGCGCCGACCTCGGCCCGGCGTTCCGACTCGGGGAGGCCTACCCGCCGCCGGGGACGAACGGGGTGCCGGGGGGGGTATTTTCCGCCTACCGCCGCGTCGGGGGGCGCCTCGACGCGGCGTCGCTCGCCCCGGCCGTGCGCGCCGGCGCGCTCAAGCTACTCGCCGCCGCGGCCGCGCGCGACCCGGCGCTCGAGGGCGCCCTCGGCGGGGCGCAGGCCGACCCGCCGCGCCTGCGCCCCTCGGACTTCGAGCGCGTGGCGCGAGCGCTGTGCGAGGAGTTCGCCAACTCCGGCGAGTTCGCCTACACCCTCAAACTCGAGCGCCTCGACCGCGACTCGGACCCCGTCGAAGAGTTCCTCACCACTACCAAGGTCGGGCACTGCCAGCGCTTCGCCGGGGCGCTCGCCCTCATGCTGCGCTCGCTGGGGATTCCGTCGCAGTACGTGCTGGGCTTCAAGGGGGCCGAGGCCGAGGAGGCTGAACCCGGAACGTACCTGATCCGCCAGGAGCACGCGCACTCGTGGGTGGAAGCCCTCGTGCCGGCCGGCGCCCCCGCCGACCGCGACCCCGGCCCGGACCAGTTGTGGCGCTGGCTGAGCCTCGACCCCACCCCCTCGGTGGACGCGGTGGCGGCGTCGGGGCCGGCGCCGGGGTGGGCGCAGTCCGCCGCGCGCTCGGCGCGCGAGTTCGCCGCCGAGTTGTTTAGCAGCGACGCCTGGAGGGGGTGGGCCGGGCCGGCAACCGCCCTGGCGGCGGGCGCTGCGGCCCTGCTCGGGGCGCGGGCCTTGGGCGCGACGCGGCGGCGAACAGCGGCCGGGGCGGACCTCGCAGCCGGGGCTGTGCCGTACTACGACGCCCTGCGCCGCCTCGCCGAACGCCTCGGCCTGGGCGCGGCGCCCGGCGAAGCCCCGGTGGCCCACGCCGAGCGCTTCCGCGCGGGACTGCTAGCCCGCGGCCTAACTCAAGACTTGGCGGCGATCCCGGCGGAGTTGACGGCCGACTTC
>CAXTPM010000795.1:0-2187 GCA_964245865.1 uncultured Fimbriiglobus sp.
ATCGGCGCACGCAACGAGGAGCAGTTGCGCCAGAACCTCGGGGCGGTCGGCTGGAACCTTTCCCCCGCGCAAGTGGCGATGCTCGACGCGGCGAGCGAGCCGGTCAAAGCATACCCGTACTGGCACCAGACGGGGTTCGCGGAGCGGAACCCGCTGCCGGTGTGACGCGCCCGCGGTTTCCGGCTTTACTCCCCCTCGCCATCGTGGAGAGGGGGTTGGGGGGTGAGGTCTCTTGGCCGTCGGCGAGCCCGGACCTCACCCCCCAACCCAGGGCTTACGCATTTAAACCACCGGTGTTCCTTGCAGGAGCTTGAGAAGGTAGCCGTCGTCCCAGGCCGCCGTCAGCCGCTTGGCCTTCACGCTCCCCTTGCCCGTGTCCTGCTTGACGAGCGAGGCGGCGACCCGCCGCACCAGGCCGAGGTTCGCCCCGGCGTGGCCGGCCGCCGTCTTGTTCGAGTCCTCCCGGAACGACACGTCCGGGCACCAGTGCAGTTCGTTCTCGATCGCCCAATGCCGGCGGATCAGGCCCCCGAGTTCGGCCGCCGTCCCCCGGCGGCTCGTGACGTAGTAGTGCGACGTGCTGGCGGTCACCCCCTTCGCCTCCCGCTCCCGCCCGACCAGCACGACCGCCGCCACGTCCGGCCAGTCCGGGGGCAGCCCGTCCGGGTCGTACACGACGGTCACGTGCCGCCCCTCGTGCCGCCCGTGGCCGTCCCCGGCCGAGGCGTCCTCGTCGTGGGCGACCCCCTCGAAGTCCGCCCCGCACGCCCGGCCGAACACGCCGTGGACCGCCTTCTGCAGCCCCGGCTGGTTCCCCTTCACGGCCAGCAGGTAGTCCCCGCCCCCGGCCCGGACCCGGGCGGCGATGGCCTTCCGGCAGCCGGCGGCGTCCAGGGTGACCACGGCCCCGTTCAGGTCCAGGACCCGGAGCAGTTCGGGGACGGCGGCGATCTCGTTCGACCCGTCCCCGACGGCCACCTGCCCGAGGATGAGCCGCTGCTCGGCGGCCCACGCACTCACGAGGTGCAGGCACCCGGTGAACGTCCCCCTCGGCGACGCCCGCACCGCCTTCCCGTCCACGGCGACGTGCCGCAACCCCGTGGCCTCGCACGCCCCGGCCAGCCAGTCCGTCACGCACCGGGCGAAAGCGTCCGGGTCGAGCCGGGCGAACAGGCGGTAGAACGTGTCGTGGCTCGGCACGCCGTTGGGGAGGGCGAGGAACGTCCTAAGCCAGTCCGCCTTGGCGTCCCCGAACGCCTCGACCTCCTCCCAGGAGTCGGCCCCGGCGACCACCGCACACAGCGAGATGGCGAGGACGTCGCCGAGCAGGTGCTTCTTCCCCCGGTCCCGGCGGGGGTCGGGCAGGCCGGTGAACGCTTCAGCGAGGGGCTTCGGCACCGTGCGGGTCCTCATGGTCCCTACGGTCTAGCCGCAACCCCCGCCCCCGTCACGGGTTGATGGTGCGTAAGCCCTGCGGTCGGGGCTACGACGGACAAGAGCCGACTCTGCTCAGCAGCACCCGCACGCCGCCCCGGGCGGGAGTTCGTCGGCCCCGAAGTGGTCGAGCAGCGTGCGCCACCGGCACGCCTTCGCCTCGGCGTAGGTGACGATCCGCCGGGCGCCGTCGGCCGCGCGCTCGGCCCGGTCGCGGAACTGCTTGGCGATCGACCCGAGCCGGTCGCGGTCGAGGTTCTTTTGCGCCACCTCGTACAGCCCGGTCGGGCTGAGCCGGAGCACGCCGCGGCCGGCGAGCGCCAAGAGGCACGACAGCATCCGCGCCTTGGGCACCGGGCAGACTTTCGCGATCGTCTTGGCGTCCGCCGGGCCGGTCGCCGTGGCGCGGGCGACGGCGTGGTAGGTGTTGACGAGGTCGCCGTCGTCCGGGCCTTTGCCCGCGGCGAAGTAGTTGAGCAGCCTCACGTCGGCCGGGTCGTACAGGAGCACCCCGGTCGCGGGTTCGCCGTCCCGCCCGGCCCGGCCGAACTCCTGGTAGAACGCCTCGGGCGACTGCGGCAGGTGGTAGTGGACCACGAAGCGGATGTCCGGCTTGTCGATCCCCATGCCGAACGCGTTCGTGCAGGCCATCACCCGCGTCCGGCCGTCCATGAACGCGTCCTGCGCCCACACCCGCCGCTTCGCCGGCAGCTTGCCGTGGTACACGCCCGCCTTGATGCCCTCGTCGTGCAG
>CAXTPM010000796.1:0-1739 GCA_964245865.1 uncultured Fimbriiglobus sp.
GGAGCTTGGGTGTTGGCCGGCGCGCTAGAAATCTGCGGCGGCTCGGGCGCCGGGGCCGGCACCTGGGCCTGCGCCGCGGACTCAGATCGGCCGAAGAGGCGGCGGAAGCCGGGCAGGTCGTCGAGCAGCGTCGGCGGGCGGCTCGCCGGAGCGCTCGCGGCCTGAGTCGGCGCGGCGGGGGCCGTCGGGGCGCCCTGCGGCAGCCGGCGCACGGCGGGGTCGGCGGGGCCGCTCATCCACGCGGGTCCGGGATTCGCAGTGTTCGGGGCGTCCGGCGCGAGGCCGCGGACGACGGGGCGGGGCGAGTCGGGCTTGAAGCGCAGGCGCGCGGCCGGCGGGTCGGCGGCGCCGGCCAGGGCGACGGTGCAGCCGAGCGCGAGGGCGGCGAGGGCGGTGCGTCGGTGGCTCACTCTTCGGCTCCTGCGCGGCCTGGGCGGGTCGTCTCGGCAGTCGTGGTCAACGGTTAGCGGGTTCGCGGCGTCGGCGCGGTCGTCGAGCCGCCCTGCTGCTGCGCGGTGCGCCGCGGGGTCGGGATCAGCGAGTTGCCGCGCGCGAACCCTGCCCCGTAGCCGAGGCTGCCGTTGGGGCCGCTGAAGGTGTTGTACTGGGCCGGGATGCCGTTCGTGCGCAGGCCGTTGGTCTGGAAGTCGGGCCGCTCGCGGTCGGGGTCTTCGACCCCTGTAGACGACTGCGCGGCCTGGGGGAAGAAGCCGTTACGGAGTTGGGAGAACGCGCCGCGGTTGCCGAAGTTCTGGTTGCCCAGTCCGCCGCCCTGGCCGTAGTTGGGCAGCCCCGGCCGCACGCCGTAGTAGTAGTTCACGCCGGGGTCGCCGCCGCGCAACAGGTTCAGGTAGGGGCTGAGCGGCTGGTACTGGCGGTTGTAGACGTTGGGTTGAATCCCGGAGGGCGGCACCACCTGGTTGAACCCGCCGAGGCCGTTATTGAACCCGCCGCCCGGATAGCCCCCGCCGTACCCCCCTGGGTAGCCGCCGGGTGCGTTCGGGGCGGCGCCGGTCGGCGGCAGGTTGGGCGCCTGGGCGGTCGCGGTCGCGGCGAGGGCCGCGGCGGCGAGCAGGGTCACGAGGGCGGTGCGGGTCACGGTGCTTCTCTCCGTTCGGGGAATCGTTAGCGAGTGCCGGTGCCGTTGATACCGCGGCCCGAAATCTGGTTGACGGTGCTGGTGCCCAGGAGCGTTACGCCGAACAGCCGGTCCAACGGGGCGATCACGCGGGCGAGGGTGTTGTCGATGGTCACGAGGCGCTGGGCCTTCACGTAAATCCGGTCGCCGGGCATCACCTGATAATTGGTAGTCGTGATCCCGTGCTGCGAAATGCCGACCCAGTCCACGGGCAGAATCTGCTCCGGCTGGCCGGGGTTCGGGGTCCGCCGGGCGATCCAGATGTTGCGCTTGCTGGCAATCGCCGGTAGCCCCTGCACCTGGGTGATGGCGTCGAGGACGGTGTCGGACCCCTGAATCGGCAGGCCGAAAACTTGTTCGCCCTGCCCGCCGCCGTCGAAGAAGATGTAGTACCGCTTGCTATTATATTGCGACACGTCGAGTACCAGCAAGAGTGTTTCGGGCGGGGGACCGCCGCTCTCCTTGTTGACCTCGCGCAGTAAGACTTGCCGCACCGCCTCGGTGGCCTGGCGGAGGTCGCTCTCGGCATGGGTCACGCGGTCGCGGGCGCGCTGGGCCTTCTCCTTGGCCATGCGGTACTTGTCCTCCGCCCTGTCCGCCT
>CAXTPM010000796.1:1749-2187 GCA_964245865.1 uncultured Fimbriiglobus sp.
GCCTCGGTGGCCTGAGTGAGCGTGAGGCCGGCGACGGGCACACTGCCGTAGATGCCGAGGTTGATGCGCCCGTCGGGCCGCACGGGGTAGTCGCCGAACACCGGTTGGAGGGGCAGCCCCTGCGTCGTGTCGCTGGGGACCGATTTGCCGGTCTTGTCGTCGATGACATTCGTATCGACGCCGGCTTTATCCTTCTTCTTGAGCGGCAACCGCAATAGTGCCTCGACGCGCAGCACGTCCGGCGGCTCGATGACGTACTCGGGCATCGACACCTTCGCCAGTTCGCGCGGCACGGTCCCCTCGACGGGGAACGAGATCGGGTGCTCGTCGTACTTCTGGGCGTGCATGCAGCCGCCGGCGCCGAGGGCCATCAAAAGCGCGGCCAGAGCGAGTGGCGTGCGGCGGGGTCGAGGGGTGCGCGCCATGACTGTTGTCTCC
>CAXTPM010000797.1:0-2183 GCA_964245865.1 uncultured Fimbriiglobus sp.
TGTCGGCTCCGGCAAAAATTGGGCGGGTCCGTCGCGGTGCGGGGTCACCATTTATCCGAGTCGGCGCGGGCGCGTCAAGGCGAAGCTGGCCGGAGGCCAAGGGGAGTGGCGCGCACTGGTCCCCCGCCTGTGCGACCTCAACCCCCGGCCCCCTCTGCCAAGAGGAGAGGGGGAGAACCCTACTCGGCGGGTTGCGTTCGGGGTGCCGGCCCAGTAGATGAAACTCACACGCCCGATCGCCCCCTCTCCTCCTGGGAGAGGGGGCCGGGGGGTGAGGTCGGGCACGCCGATGCCCCACCCCCCCCACCAGGAGCCGCCGCCCCCATGCCGCCCCGCACCCCCCGCACCCGCGCCGCCGTCGCCTACCGGCACCGCCCCGTCACGCCCCGCTGGCCGGCCACCACGCTGGCGTGCATCGACGGCGCGTTCACACTGACGGTCTTGGCCGGCGCGGCGGGGTTCGCCCACGTGCTGCTGACGCCGCTCGAGAGCCGCCTGCCCGCCGTCGTGGCGGCGCTGGGCGCGTGGCTGCTCGGGGCGGTGGTGCTCAGGCTCTACCCGCAGCGCTACCGGGTGCAGGGCTTCCTGCCGTGGGCCGCGCTCGCCGGGCTGGCGCTCGCCGCTCCTAAGGCCGCGCTGCCGCCGGACCCCGACGCGGAGGCGCTTTCCGCCTGGGGCTGGCTTACACTGGTCGCGCTGGCGGTCCTGCTCGGCCTCGCCGCCGGGAGCATCCTGCGCACGCGCGACCACCTGCGCGCGAACCTCGGCCGCTTCACCGGGGCGGCGGCGCTGGGCGTAGCGCTCTCGGTGCTAGTGTGGCGACTGTGCGAGCCGGCACAACTGGCGTGGGTCTGCGCCGCCGCGCTGCTCGCCCTCGCCGTGCTGGGGTGGGCCGCGCTCGCGCGCCCGGCGGTCGAGGTCGCCATCGAGCCGTTCCTGCGGCTGATGTACACCGTCGAGGCGGTGGGAGAGGGGCGCAAACTCTTGCCGCTCCACGGGCCGTGCCTGGTGATGGCCAACCACGCCGCGTGGTCCGACCCCCTGCTGCTCGCGGAGGCGATCCCGCGCGAGACCGCGCCGATGATGACCGCCGGGTTCTACGACCTGCCGGTGGTGCGGCCGCTGATGCGCCACGTCTTCCGCACCATCCGGGTGCACGAGCAGGCCGTGCGCCGCGACGCGCCGGAGATTCTCGACGCCGTGGCCGCACTGGACGCCGGGCAGTGCGTGGTGATCTTCCCCGAGGGGTACTTGCGCCGCACCGAGGCGGTGCCGCTGAGGCGCTTCGGGCAGGGCGTCTGGCAGATTCTCGCCGCGCGCCCATCGACGCCAGTGGTGGCCACCTGGATCGAGGGGAGTTGGGGGAGCTACTTCAGCCACAAGGACGGCCCGCCGACCAAGAACAAGCGCTTCGACCGCCGCCTGCGCATCCGCGTGGCGTTCCTCGCGCCGGTGACGGTGCCGCTCGAATTGCTCGCCGACGGCCGGCACGCCCGCGCCTGGCTGGCCAACCGGGTGCTCGATGCCCGAATGCTCCTCGGCCTGCCGCCGCTGCCGCCGGTGGTGGTGCCGGCCGACTCGACTGAGGGGGGCGACGCGGGTGAAACCGGCGACGAAGCCGCGTGAGTCATTTGCCCCGCTTGCCCGACCCGCACCGTCGTTAGACTCGAAGCCCGAATCTGCGCCGCCGCCGGCACTTTCGCCCGGATTCCCCCAGTCGGCGAACTAGGGTGAGCCGGGGCGCACGCGCGCCGCGAACATTCCCAATTGCAACGATCCGGGTGCCCGATGCGACGAACCCTCTGGCTCATTCTGGCCGCGTGTACTCTCACGAGCATCGGCTGCCACTCGAAGAAGTTCTGTCGCGACGACAGCGCCAGCAGCTACCGCGACCCGTGCTGCGAGCCGGCGCGGTAGGGTCGCTGCGCTCGAAGTGTGAAGTGTGAAAGGAAGAGGAGGCGTATCTAGGGCTTTGTCCGCTCTTCATTTCACTCTTCTCACTTCACACTTCGCTTCGTTCGCCCCTCACGTCCCCTACCGCTTCGCCGACCGGCCCCTCTTCCGGGACGCGACCAGCTTGCGTAGCTTCCGCGCGACCCTGTTCCTTTCCAGGCTCCCTACGCTTGCCCCGTTTAACTCGTGGGTCATACTCCCCGGACGGCCGAGGACCGGCCCAGCGCCGT
>CAXTPM010000798.1:0-2178 GCA_964245865.1 uncultured Fimbriiglobus sp.
AGAAACTCGCCGACGCAAAGCGCGAGTGCCGCGCGCGGCCGGCCGAATTGGGCAGGCTGCTGCTGGCGGACGACGGCGGCGCGCGGGACGCCGCTGAGGGGCTGATGGTGTTGCTCGGGTTCCGGCGGCACAAGCGGGGGGAGTGGCGTATGTTCGGCGGACTCGGGAACATTGGGCGGCGCCTCGACAAGCTGACCGCCGACATCGCGGAGCAGAAGCGGGCGGACGCGCGGCGGCACCAGGCGCCACCCGACGACGCCGAGGCGATGGCGCTGTTCGCCGCGGCGCGGAAGGGGGACGCGGCGGCGGTGGCGAGGCTGCCCGAGTTGATCTTGGCGCGGGGCTAGGTGGACCGCATCGGCGACATCGGGCGCGAGTCCACCAAGCGCATCGCCCACCGCGCGGCCGGGGGCGACCCAGTGAAGGCGGCGGCGGTCGAACTGAAGGCCCAAGAGGTGTGGGACGAACTCGCCGGGCCGGCGCCGACCGCACTCGAACGCCTCATCCTCCGCCGGGTGGTGAACGCCTGGGTCGCGGCCCACGCGGCCGAGTGCGCGCTGGCGGCGGACACGACCGAGCGCAACCGGCTCGAATCGATCGTGAGCAAGGCCGAGCGGCGGCTGCTGGCCTCGGTGCGCGAGCTGGCGGTGGTGCGGCGGCTGGAGGCGCCGGCGATGCTGGCGCGGCTGGAGGCGGCATCGGCGGACGACGGGCCGCGAATGGCGCTGGTGGAGGTGGCCCCCACCGAGTCCGCCGCCGTGCCGAGCGCTGACTAAACTGAGGCACGCCCCCCCCGACCCGAAGCGGAGTCCGACCGTGCTTGAAAGAGTTTGCCACCGTTGCCAACGGGCCATGAAGTGCGCGCTTGTGGGCGCCGCCGGGCTTGCCGGCTTTCACATCTACCACGATGCCCATGCGGCGGCGCACTCCGACCCTGCCCACCCGCCGGCCCGCAGCGAACACGCGCCGGAACTCGAACCCGTCGCCGGGCTAGATACGCCGGGCTTGTACAGCGTGGCCGCGCCGACCACGACGACTTCCACGACCACGACCACCACGCAATCGACATCGACCACGACGCGCCCGCCGGGTGTCGGCCGCGACCACATTCCACGGCCGCCGGCGCGGCCCCAGCCCGGCCACATCGTGGCGTGGAACGAGGCACGCCAGACTTGGGGAGAAATTATCGACTGCGGGTTCAGCGGCTCAGTGCGGCTCGTCTAGTTCGCTGCGCGCGCATCGCGCAGGCTGGGGCGGCGCCGGCTTGCACACTTCCCGGCGCGGCGCCCGTCCCCCGACGCCCCCGACCCGCCGAGTGCGCTATCCTCGCAGCGCCGGAGCCGGGGCCGTGCGGCGTGTTCACTAGCTGTACACTACTGCCGCTCCGTAGAACTTCGGCCCCACCCCGAGCCACGGAGGCGCCCCGCCGATGCCCAAGACCGAACTCATCTGGGAGGGGAAGTACGACGCCCAGGGCCGCAAGCGCGGGCCGGTCAAGGTGGCGCTGCCGTTCCAGACGGTCGAGACGGTCAACGAGGCGGCCGAGGAGCGCCGCACGCTGTTCAGCGCCCTCGACCGCGAGCTGCCGTGGCGGAACCGGCTGATCTGGGGCGACAAGAAGTTCGTGCTGCCGAGCCTCTTGGATGAGTTCGCCGGCAAGGTGAACCTCATCTACATCGACCCGCCGTTCGACACCGGGGCGGACTTCAGCTTTACCGCCGCCGTGCCGGAGGGGCCGGACGGCGAAGACGGGACCAACTTCATCAAGTTGCCAAGTGTCATTGAGCAGAAGGCGTACCGCGATACATGGGGGCGAGAAGGAGAGCGGTACATCCAGTGGTTCTACGAAACTGCTTCCTTACTCCACGAGCTTTTAGCTGAAGATGGTAGCATTTATGTGCATCTGGATTGGCGGTTGATCCACTACGCCAAAACAGTCATGGACGAAGTTTTTGCGCAGGGCAAGTTCGTTAATGAAATCATCTGGCAGTCCGCCGTCGGCGATACTTCTGCCAAAAACCGTAAGTTCATTAAGTCGCACGATACTATTCTGATGTATGAAAAGTCATCGCTCCGAGTATGGAATGACATCTTCCAAGACTATGGTGAAGCAAGTAACCGGCTTTACAAGCTGAGTGACGAGAAAGGGATTTACCAGTTCGGGCCGGTTGATAATCC
>CAXTPM010000799.1:0-2176 GCA_964245865.1 uncultured Fimbriiglobus sp.
AGACCCGGTCTTCGATGAACCTCACCGTGGCCCGCGACTCCGCCTCGCTCGCCTGGGCCTCCCGGCGCTCGGCGTCCGCGACTTTGTGCGCCTCCACGGCAGCAGCGCGTTGCTCGGCCTCCCCGGCCAGCGCCGACTCGGCCGCGCGCCGGGCCGACTCCGCCCGCACGAACCCCGCCGCGATGCCCGCCACGCCCAAAGCCACGACCGCCGCGACGACGCGCTGGCGCTTGGCCCGCTCGGCGGCGCGCACCGTGACCTCGGCCGCGTCGAGTTCGGCACGCCGCGCCCGCTCGTCGGCGGCGGAGCGCAGGGCCGCCACTTCGGTCGCCACCGCCCCCGCGTCCTCGGGGCGGCCGGCGGGGTCCACCGCCAGGCAGCGCTTGCACAAGGCCACCGCGTCCGGGTCCGCGCCGCAGGCGTCGAGCCGGGCGAGGGCGGCCCCGGTGTCGCCCTGCGCCGCCGCGGCGCGGGTGGACTCGGCGCCGGCCCCCTCGAACGGCGGCCTGCCGGTCAGCAGCACGCACAGCAGCCCGCCGAGGCCGAACACGTCCGAGCGGCGCGACACCTCGTCGGTCGCCCCGCTGGCCTGCTCGGGCGGCATGTACGCCGGGGTGCCGAGGTAGCTGCCCGCGCGCGTGGCCGAGTCGGGGCCGTCGCCGTCCGGTTCGCCGACGACCACCCCCGGCGCGTCGCCGCGGTCGGCCCCGTCGGCGCCCTCGCCGAGCACCTTGGCCAGCCCCCAGTCCATGACCTGCACCTCGCCGAACGCGCCGACCATGATGTTTGCCGGCTTCAGGTCGCGGTGGACCACGCCCCGAGAGTGGGCGTACCCCAGCGCCTGGCAGACCGACTCGAACACCGCGAGCGCGTTCACGGGGGCGCGGCGCCTGAGCAGGTCTTCGAGGGTGTCGCCCCGGACGAGCTTCATGGCGAGGTACGGCCGGCCGGCGCGGGTGACGCCCGCCTGGTACACCGCCGGTACGCCGGGGTGCTGCAACTGGCCGGTGATCTGCGCCTCCCGGAGGAAGCGCCCGGCGGCCGGGGAGTCGGCGGCGTACCCGGCGCGCATCAGCTTCACCGCCACGTCGCGCCCCAGGCCGGCGTCGCGCGCCCGGTACACCACGCCCATGCCGCCGGCGCCGACGACCTCGCCGAGCTCGTAGCCCGGCGGGGCGTCGCCCACGGGGTACGCCGGGCCGGGCCTCGCGGCGAGGAAGTCGAGCGTCGCGGCGTCGCGGGCGGCGAGGGAGGGCGTCGGCGGCGTCACGGCTGGCCTTGGGCGGGAGGGCACTCGGGTGAGGCGCTACTGTAGGTCGCCCCTCGGCCGGGTGCAAACGCGCGGGGGGCAGGCCAGACACACCCACTACCTGCCCCCCTATCCCCCCACCCCCGCCGATCCGCCGGGGGTGGGGGGATAGGGGGATGGTTCCTCGGCTGTAGCAACTCACCCCTCCCGGTCACCCGGCCGGCGGCATGGCCACGTCCACCGGCGGCAGCGCGTCGTCGAGCCGGTGGTGCTGCCTGCCGGTCGGAGCCGGCACCGCGTTGGCCTCCCGTCAAGAAAGCTCAAGCTGCTCGGCGAGTGACCACTTTGCGGCGCCGAGTTGGGGTCCGCGGCCCAGTCCGGGCGGCGACAACCTGGAGAGCGCGTCAGACAAGTCTCGGAACGGCTCGCCGGTACCGCGAGTACGGTTGAGTCCAGCGGTACCACCCAAAGGCCAGTCTGGGGGCATTCGGAGCACCCCTTCCGGCGGGTGCCGAGGGGTGATGCGAGCGATCGGTGCCATCCCCAGGCCGATGGCCAAATCGCAAGCCGCAGTCCGGCGGCAGTACAAAGGGCAAAATTAAGCTAGGCCGGCAATCCTGACTGGTTGGAGTCGTACTCCACGACGAGTTGACCACCGGTCCACGCGGCGGACTACGAGAACCTGCGGGCCGGACACAGTCAACCAGTCAGGATTGCCGGCCTAGAAATTAAGTTCTCTAGGATAGAAGCCCCATGTCACCATCACACTTGGCGGCGGGGACTGGCGGTCGGGAGGGATTCGTAGGCCGGGGGGAGTGTGTCGTCGAGTGCGGCCTGCGGGGCGCCGGTCGGGGATGCGGTCGCGCTCGTCACGATCGCCAGGACTGCTCGGCGGATGGCGTCGGGGAGTGTGGGCCAGGCCGCGAC
>CAXTPM010000800.1:0-1132 GCA_964245865.1 uncultured Fimbriiglobus sp.
GTAGGACTGCAATGACCAGTCGCGCCGGGCCGGGTGGTCCACCGGCAGGGCGGCGAACGGCGCAGCGAGCTTGTCGCGCAGCTCGCGCTGCTCGGGGTAGCTCAGCACCGACGCGGCCTGCGTGGTCAGCCACTGCGCGAGCGCGATGCGGTCCCCCGGCGTGGGCAGCGCGAGGACGGCGGGCGCGGCGGCGATCATCCGCTGCCGCGCCTCCTCGTTGCGCCGGCCGGTCATCTGGAGCGCGACGCGCAGCCACGCCAGCCCCGGCTTGCCGGCTTCGAGCTTGTCGAGGGCGTCGAGTTCGGCCGTCGCCTCGTCGAAGCGCTGGAACGCCAGCGCCCGGCGCAACAAGGTAAAGCGGTCATCGGCCGTCGCTTTGCCCTCGGCCCGCGCCGTCTTGGCCGCGGCGACCGTCGGGGGCGGCACCTGCTGCACGACGGCTTTGGCCAGGGGCGCCGTCAGCGCGTCGAAGGCTTTGGCGAACTCCGCGTCCGGCGTCTCGGCCACGGTCTGCTTGATGCGGCTCTGCACCTTGCCGCCGGTCGCCGCCTCGATGGTCGTGGCCCACCACTGGCCGCGCGCTTGCGCGAAGTCGGCGTAGGTGGTCACGGTCGTCGCGGGTGCCCCTTCGATGCTCGCCTCGGTTGACGGGGTCGATGGCGATGCTGACGACGAACCGGCCGTCCGGCGACGTGACGACCAGCACCGGCCCGGCCTCGACTTTGGCGGCGCCGGCGTACTGCTCCCACAGCGGCGTCATCGTCGCGTCGAAGCCGTTCACCGGCGGGTGCGACAGGTCGGCGGGCTTGGCGTCGCGCCGGCGGGCGAGGCCGAACGCGGCGTTGGCGCTGAAGCGCGCCGCCCCGTCGCAGCCGTCGATCGCCGTCGCGCCGGCGTCGGACTCGTGGCGACTCGCCCAACGCTTGGGGGCGATCAACTCGGTGGCGGTCTGCCGCGTCGTCGCCCGGCGTGGCGCGACCGACTCGGCGGCGCGTGTGATCGTCAGCCCCCCCGGCAATGTCGCCAGACTCGGGCGGCGGTAGACGAGCGTGGCGAGGTCGGTCGCGTCCCGCGGCCACGGCGACTTCGGCGCGGCGCCCGACGGCGCCGGCGGCACGGGCGGGAACAGGGC
>CAXTPM010000800.1:1142-2171 GCA_964245865.1 uncultured Fimbriiglobus sp.
TCGAGGCGGCCGCCGCGGGTTCGCTGAACGACAGGAACAGGGCGTCGATCGGCTGGGCCGGGTGCGGCGGGCGGGGTGTAGCCCAGAAGCCACCGCCGAAGCCGTAGGACAGCCTACCACCTGCTAGGGAGGCGGTGCGGCCCATGACTCGGACACCCGCGACGATGTTCCCATCGATGTCGGCGGCCAGGCTCAGGCCGTCGGCGAGGCTTTCGCTCAGGCCCGCGTCCCGCTTTGCCAAGGACGGCAGTTCGGCGTCGAGTCCAAGTTTGCCGTCCTTGAAAAAGTCCACCTCCCTCTCGCTTTTCTCCCCGGCCTGTCGAAGAACTACGTCGTCCCCGGAAGCCGGCCGGTCGGACACCTCACGCTCGAGTTGTTGTTGCGCGTCCAGAACCGGGGCGGAGGCCGATTCGGGTTTCGCCGCCGGCTCCGCGGCCCACGTCGCCGGCCCGTTCACAGCCCCGCCTCTGTCTTTCCCGAACCCGAATGAGGGAGCCTCGTAGAATAATCGGTTGCCGGCAAAGCCTTGGTTGCTGAGGTGCAGGCCGAACTCGGTCTCGCCCCGCCCGCGCGACTGGGGCAACGCCATCGGCCGGTCGAGGTTCGCCAGGCGGTTCAGCACCTGCCGGCGCAGCCCGGCGCGCCACAGCCCGGCCTGCTTCATCTGCTCGCGCTGCAGCGAGTAGCTAGCTTTGTCGCGGCCGTCGGCGAAGAACTGCTCGCCGTCGCGCATCTGGAAGCGGCGCTTCACCGCGAAGCGCGCCCGGTCGGCGTCGCTCTCCAGCACCAGGAACGACGTGTACGGCGTCATGATGTGGAACTCTTCGCTCAGCCCGACCACGTCGTCCTTGGTCGCCGGGGTTTGTGGGCCTTCGAGCAGCTTGTCGAGGTGCAGTCGCGCCCACAGCCGCGGCAGGAAAGAGTTGCCCGCCTCGGCGTCTTTCAGAATCACCGGCGCGGCGAAGCGCACCTCGCGGCCGTCCTGCGTGCCGGTGACGACGACCTCGCCCTTCTGGTCAACGCCTTCGG
>CAXTPM010000801.1:0-2164 GCA_964245865.1 uncultured Fimbriiglobus sp.
TAGTGTCGCCAGCGGAAGCCGCTTGTATGGCAGCACCGCCGACGGCCCCGAGCGCTCGGCCCTGGCGGCGAACTCGTCCAACTGCGAGCGGTTCAGCCGCTCGATCACCTCGGGCCGCGCGAGGTCCGAGAGCCGGTAGACCTCGACCCGCTGCGGCGTCGTCGCGTCGGCGGCGTTCCTGAGCACCTGCCCCACGAGTGCTTGGCGCGCCGCCCCGAACGCGCTGACCGCCCCCGGCGCGTCTGACGGGTCGCCGGTGCTCGGCGAGTCGTCCAGGACCACCACGTGCAGCGTGCTGCGCGACTCGGGTTCGAGCAGGCGCAGCCCCAGGAACCGCGCCGCCAGCAGCCCCACCAAGAGCACCGCCAGGCAGCGCATGGCGAGCAGCAGCATCTGCTGCACGACCAGCTTGCGCTTGACGCGCTTCTGGGCGGCGAGCAGGAACTCCATCGCCGCGAAGCGCACGCGCTTGTACCGGAGGCGGTTAATCAGGTGAATAATCACCGGCACGGCGACGAGCGCGCCGCCGGCCACCGCCGCCGCCGGGTGCGCAAACAGTGCCGCGAAACTCGCCCCGATCCCGTCGAACATCTCGATCCGTCCCACAGTGTCAGTCGGTTAGCGGCGCGCCCCGGCGGTGCGGTCGCTGCGGCGGAACAGCACTTTACTCAGTACCGCGTCCAAGGAGTCGCTAGTCCGCACGAAGTTGTAATCGACCCCCAGCCGCGTGCACGCCCGCCGCACTTCGGTGAGGTACTCGCCCAGGGCTTCCAGGTAGCCCGCGCGGAGCGCCTTGGGGTCGCAGGTGAGGTCGGGGAGTTCCTCCATCCCCTCGAACTTGGTAAGGCCGTCGAACGGGAAATCGACCTCGTCGTCGTCGAGTACGTGGAACACCATCACGTCGTGCTTGCGGTGGCGCAGCATCTCGAGTCCCTTCTGCACCGCCTCGCGCTCGCTCAAGAGGTCGCTGAACACCACCACCAGACCCCGCCCCGGCACGGTTTCGGCCACGGTGCGGAGCGCCTTGTCGATGCGCGTCTTCTCCGCCGGCCGGGTGCCGTCGAGGGTGCGCGTCAGGGCGTCGAGGTGGCGGGTCGAACTCCGCGCGGGCAGCGCCTGCTTCACGTCGAAGCCGAAGCTCATCACGCCCGCGCTGTCCTGCTGGCGCACCACCAGGTAGGCCAGGCACGCGGCGGCGGTGCAGGCGTACTCGTACTTATCCAGCGTGCCGGCTTTCTTGTGCTTCGCCGCGCCGTAGGCCATCGATTCCGAGGTGTCCACGACGAACGTGGCCCGCAGGTTCGTCTCGGCCTCGTACTGCTTGACGTAGAACTTGTCGGTTTTCGACCACACCTTCCAGTCGAGGTGCCGGATGTCGTCGCCGGTGACGTACTCGCGGTGCTGGGCGAACTCCATGCTCGCGCCGAAGAACGGGCTTTTGTGCATCCCCGCGAGGAACCCCTCGACCGCCTGCATGGCGCGCAGGTCGATCCGCCCCACCTTCCCCAAGGTGGCGGGGTCGAGGAACCGGCGGGCGTCGTCCGTCGCTTGTGTCATCATGACCCTCCGGCTAGGCTCTTAGGCGAAAATCTTCTTGAAGCGCTCGTCGCGGTCGAGTTCCCCCTCGCGCGCCGGCGTCTCGTCCAGGATGCGCTTCACCACCTGGTCCGACGTGACCCCCTCGCTAGCGGCCGTGAAGTTCGTCACGATCCGGTGCCGCAGCACCGGCAGGGCGAGCGCCTGGATGTCCTCGGTCGAGACGTGCGAGCGGCCGTAGAGTAACGCCCGCGCCTTCGCCCCGAGGATCAGGTTCTGGACCGCCCGCGGCCCCGCGCCCCAGCCGAGCCACTCGCGCACGAACTTCGGCACCCCCGGCTCGCCGACGCGGGTCTGACGCACGATGGCGAGCGCGTACTTGATGCAGTGGTCCGAGGCCGGCACCCGGCGCACCAAATCCTGAAGCTCTATGATTTGCTCGCCGGAGAGCACTGCCCGCGCCTCGTCCTGCTGCACCGAGGTGGTGCGCGCCGCGATCTGGAACTCCTCCGAAAAGCTCGGGTACGTCACGAAGACCTTGAACATGAAGCGGTCCTGCTGCGCCTCCGGCAAGGGGTACGTCCCCTCCTGCTCGATCGGGTTCTGCGTGGCCAGCACGAAGAACGGG
>CAXTPM010000802.1:0-593 GCA_964245865.1 uncultured Fimbriiglobus sp.
ACGCAGGCCAAAGTCCCCGAGGCCGAGACGGCGCGCGAACTGGTCGAGACCTACGCCCCAGCCGGCGCCGGCGAAGCGGCCCAGCCCGAGTTAGCAACCGAGAGCCTCGCCTCCGAAACCCTGCGCCACACGCGCGAGCACATCGTGTTGGCCGGCGGCGCCCTCCTCGCCGCCGTACTGGTCGCCGTCCCCCTCGGCGTGCTCGCCGACCGCCGGCCGCGATTGGGTCAGTTGCTCGTCGGTGTGGCCGGCCTCTTGCAGACCGTGCCGTCGTTGGCACTGCTCGTGATCCTCCTCGCGCTCCCGGTGGTGGGCGGACTCGGCACCCGCCCGGCCGTGACGGCGCTGTTCCTCTACGCCCTGCTGCCGATCCTTTCGAACACGCTTGCGGGGCTGCGGGGCATCCCGCCGCAACTGCGCGAGGTCGCCGACGGCCTGGGCCTGAGTTCGTGGGCGAAACTGCGCCGCGTCGAGTTGCCGCTGGCCATGCGCTCGATCCTCACGGGCGTCAGAACCGCCGCGGTGATCGCCGTCGGCACGGCCACACTCGGCGTGTTCGTCGGCGCCGGCGGACTCGGCGTGCCGATCCAGCA
>CAXTPM010000802.1:603-2164 GCA_964245865.1 uncultured Fimbriiglobus sp.
CCCGGCGGCGATGCTGGCCCTGGGGGCGCAGGGGCTGTTCGGCCTGCTGGAGCGGCGGCTGGTGCCGCGCGGCCTCCGCCTGAACCGTTAGCCCCGGCGCGAGGCACGCCCATGAAACTCGGCGACACGACCGTGGCCGACACCTTCGCCGAGGCGTTCCCGATGGCGTGCACGCGCCTCGTCATCACCGCCGCCGATGCCGAGTGGGCCGGGGTCGCGGCGGCCGAGGCGTGCGGCTACGCCTCGTCGGTGATCGGCTGCGACGCCGAGGCGGGGATCGAGCGCACGCTCACCGCCGCCGAGACGCCCGACGGCCGGCCGGGGGTGGCGGTGCTGGTGTTCGCATTCAGCCGCGACGCCTTGCAGAAGGCCGTCGTCAACCGCGTCGGTCAGTGTGTCTTGACGTGCGCCACGACGGCGTGCTACGCCGGCATGACCAAGAACGACCGCAGCATTAGGGTCGGCGGGCAGTTGCGCTACTTCGGCGACGGCTTCCAGGTGAGCAAACTCCACGGCGACCGGCGGTTCTGGCGGGTGCCGACGATGGACGGCGAGTTCGTGTGCGAGGACGAGTTCGGCACGCTCAGGGGCGTGGCCGGCGGCAACCTGATCGCGGTCGGGGTGGACCAGCCGAGCGCGTTAGCGGCAGCGCGCCGGGCCGTCGCCGCCGCGCGGGCCGTGCCGGGGGTGATCGCCCCGTTCCCCGGCGGCGTCGTGCGCTCGGGCAGCAAGGTCGGGAGCCGCTACAAGAAGATGAGGGCCAGCACCAACGGCGCGTTCTGTCCCACCCTGGTGGGCGTGGTGCCCACCGAGTTGCCGCCGGGGGCGAACGCGGCCTACGAGGTGGTGTGGGACGGCGTGAGCGCCGGGGCGGTCGGCGAGGCGATGCGGCTGGGGCTGCTGGCGGCGGCGGGGCCGGGGGTGCTGCTGCTGACCGCCGGGAACTACGGCGGCAAGTTGGGGCCGCACCACTTCCGGTTACACGACCTGTTAGCAGGTGCGGCGTGATTCGCCTGACGTTCGCCGCCGCGCCGCCGCTGCCGCTCGACCTGACCGGCGTGACGCCCGACCGCTTCCTCACGCAATCGGCGCTCGAGTTGGCGCGCGCGAAGGTGCTGTTCGGCAACCGGAACGTCGAGTTGGGCGAGTTCGCGCGGGTCGAGGGCGACCCGGCCGGCGGCGCGTGGGCGAACTTGCGCGGCGGCGGGGCGCGCATGAGCGGCGGTAGCATCGCCGTCGAGGGCGATGTTGGCCGGCACGCCGCCTCACAGATGAGCGGCGGCGAGTTGGTGGTGCGCGGCGGCGCCGGCGACTGGCTCGCGGCCGAGCTGGCCGGCGGGGCGGTGCGCGTCTCCGGGAGCGCCGGCCACTGCGTTTGTGCGGCGTACCGGGGTAGTCGGCTCGGGATGCGCGGCGGGCTGGTCGTCGTCGCGGGCGGCGTCGGCGACGAGGCGGGGCTGCGAATGCGCCGCGGCTGCCTGGCGGTCGGCGGGCGGGCCGGGGCGTTCGCGGGCGCGGCGATGATCGCCGGCACGCTGGTGCTGGCCGGGGGTTGCGGGCC
>CAXTPM010000803.1:0-2158 GCA_964245865.1 uncultured Fimbriiglobus sp.
CCCACGACTTCAACAACCTGCTCACCGGCGTACTCGGCAACCTGGCGCTCGTGGCGTTGCCCGAGGGCGACCCGAACCGCAGGCTGATCGACACCGCCGAGCGCGCCAGCCGCCGCGCCGCCGAGCTGACGCGCAAGCTGCTCAGCTTCGCCCGCAAGAACCAGTTGCAGGTGCGCCGGCTGCCGGTGCGGGAACTGGTCGAGGAGATCGTCGGGTTCGTGGCCCGCACGCTCGACCCGCGCGTGCGCCTGGTGGCCGAGTGCGCCGCCGACCTACCGCCCGTGGCCGGGGACGCGGCACTCTTGAGCCAGGCGCTGTTGAACCTGATCCTGAACGCGCGAGACGCGATGCCGGGCGGCGGCGACATCACCGTGGGCGCGGGCCTCGCCGAGTACCGCCCCGGCGGGTCCGGCGGGGGGGCGGGGACAACGCCCGGCCGTTCGTGTGTGTGGAAGTGCGCGACACCGGCGTGGGGATGGACTCCGCCACCGCCGCGCGGCTGTTCGAGCCGTTCTTCACCACCAAGCCGCTGGGCCAGGGCACCGGCCTCGGGCTGGCGATGGTCCACGGCATCGTCCGCCAGCACCACGGGTACGTCGAGTGCGACACCGCGCCGGGCGCCGGCACCTCGTTCAAGGTCTATTTGCCCCTGGCGGCGGACGAACTCAGCCGCACGCCGATGCCCGCCGGCGCGGCGCTCGCGGCCCTCGCGCCGCCGGAACCCGAACCCCGCCCGGCGGATGCGGGGGCGCTGATTCTGCTGGTGGACGACGAGGAGGTCATCCGCGACCTGGCCCGCTCGGTGCTCGAGGGCGCCGGCTACCGGGTGATCGAGGCGCGCGACGGCTCGGAGGCGGTGGAGGTCTTCGCCCGGCGCGGCCCCGAGATCGCCCTGGTGGTACTCGACTACCTGATGCCGGTGATGAGCGGGCGGGACGCGCTCGAGCGCATCCGGGGCGTCGATCCCGCCGCGCGGGTACTGTTCTCCAGTGGTTACGCCGAGGACGACCTGTGCGAACTCGCCGGGGTGCGGGGACTACTGCCCAAGCCCTACCGCCCGGCGGACCTGCTCGGCGCGGTGCGGGCGGTGCTCGCGGGGCGGGCCGTGCCCTCCGCCTCGTTCGCGGAACTGAACTGGTAGCGCGGCCGGATCAGACGGTCGGCGGCGTGTCGGAATCTCTTACTTGTTGTAACGGATATTCCGGTTTTGACTGGACGCGACTGCCGCCGGGCTGCTACTGTGAAAGGGTGACGGGACGGAGTCTGCTCCCCAACACCCACGAGTTTGCACGATGCAAGCGCACACGCCCCCGCCGATGAAGGGTCTGACCCTCCAGTTCGAGTACGAAGTCCGCCCCCCCCTGGAGGAAGTCCGCCGCGCGCTGCGCGGCTGGGCCAACCCGCCGGCGGGCGGGGGGGGCGCCCAGTCCGGCCCGGCCCGCTTCCTGGAACTCGCGCCGCCGGCCGCGTGCCTGGAACTCGCGCGCCTGCTGCACGACGCCGGCGACTGGGGCGCGCTCACCGCCGGGCACTTCTCGCCGGAGGAGCGCACCATCCTCGAACTGGTCGCCGCGACGTACCCGCCGCCCGGCGAGATGGCGTCGGGGTCGAGCCTGGACCTCGACCTCTCGGACCTCCTTGCCGACTCGGGCTTGATGCCGATGCCGCGCGCCCGCTAGACTGCCCGGATGACCCCGCCCCCCGCCCCGACTTGGGCGCCGCGCCCCAAGCGCCCCGACTGGCCGACGCTGCTCGCGCGGCGCCAGCAGTGGCGCGCCGACGGCCTCGCGGTGGTGTGGACCAACGGCAGCTTCGACCTCCTCCACCCCGGCCACGTCGCCAGTCTGACGCAAGCCCGTGCCCTCGGCGACATCCTCGTCGTCGGCCTCAATAGCGACGAGTCGGTGCGCGGCTACAAGGGGCCGAGCCGGCCGGTCTGCACCCAATCCGAGCGCGCCGCGATGCTCGAGGCACTCGAGTGCGTCGATGCGGTCGTGGTGTTCGACGAGCCGACGCCCGAAGTGGCGCTCGGTCGGCTGCGCCCCGACATCCACTGCAAGGGCGCCGAGTACGCCCCCCCCCATGGCCGGCCGGTGCCCGAGCGCGAGCTAGTCGAGGGCTACGGCGGGCGGATCGTCTACCTGCCGCTGGTGCCGGG
>CAXTPM010000804.1:0-2153 GCA_964245865.1 uncultured Fimbriiglobus sp.
GGCCTTGTACCGCGCCAGCTTCTTCGCCTGCACCGCCTCTGCGGCTTGGGCCAGTGTCACCGCCGGCGCCGCCGCGAGCATTAGCCCCGCGCCGAGCGCCACCATCGCGGCCAAGCCGCCGAGTCCGATTTTCATCACGAGTCTCCTGCGTGAGGGTCTGCGAGTCCCCGTCGCCACACTGGCAGGGGGCTGCCACGGGGGGGCGGGCGGCGCGTCGAGGCTCCTGAACGCCGCGACGGCGGCGTTCAACCTGTCGTCCGGCGTCATGGGTCGCTCCGGCTGGGGGCGAGCGCGGCGGCGAGGGCCGAGCGCGCCCGGTGGATGAGCACCCGCGCCGAACCCGGCGAGGTGCCGAGCAGACGCGCGACTTCGTTGCAGTCGTGGCCGTCGATGGCCGACAGCCAGAACGCTTCCGCTTGCCGGGGCGGCAGCGTGGCGAGCACCTCGCGCACCCGGCACAGGAGTTCCGCGCCGGCGGCCAGCTCGAAGGGGTCGGCTGAACCGCCCGGCGGTTCACTCGCGGCCGGTTCCTCGCGGAGCCGGACCCGAGCGCGCAGCCGATCGACCGATCGCCGGGTGGCGAGCACCGCCAGGAACGCCCCCCAGTCGCGCACCGTACCGGGGTCGGCCTGGTACGCCGCGGCGAAGACTTCCTGGTAGACATCCTCGGCGTCCGCGCGGCGCCCCAGGATGCGGAACGCCGTGCGCCACACCCGGTTGCCGTAGAGCGCCACCAGTCTGGGCCAATCGACCACGCCGCCCGCCCTCCGTGACGAAAGGTGTGTCGGCGGCGGTACAGGAAGTGTTACGCGTTCGGGAGACTGCCCCGACTACTTCTTATGCTTCTTGGTGCTGCGCAGCTTGTGCTTGAGTCCCTTGCGCCGGCGCTTCTGGGCGGTGCGGATGGCCCGGCTGGAGTTCATGATGCGCTTGCCCACACTCGGCCTCACTTGCGATGTCGTGGCGGAACGGAAACCGCCAGCATATCAACTTCCGGTGAGTTGGCTACCAGAAGCGCGACCCCGGCACGCCCTTGAACGGCCCGGCGACCTTCGATGTCACCCAGCCGCCGTAGAACCCACCGGGCTGGGGCGTCACGAGTTCGCCATCGACGGTGCACGAATCCATCGCAGCGGCGTAGAAGGCGTAGCACCCGGCCAACTCGGCGAACGCACCGGTGGGCCGGCGGTAGACCCACGCCGAGCGCTCGGCGACTTTGGTCGATCCGACGACCGAGGCGTAGCTGGCCAGCCCCTTGTACTCGCAGAACGACTCGCCTTCCTCGGTGCGCAGCACGGTTGCGTTGACATCGCCGGCCGGGAAGTAGTACACCGGCGGGTGGCTGGTCTCGAGCACGCGGAACCCGGCGCGGGTTTCGGCGACGGTCACCCCGTCGAACAGCACGACCAAGTGAGACGTAATCGCTTCGAGTCGTGGCGGGCGCGGGTAGTCCCACACGGACTCCTGGCCGGGGCGGACGGGGTCGCGGGTCGGGGACATCGGGCGGACCTTTCGACTAGGTAGTGGATTTCCCCGACGCGGCGGGAGTATCATAGCCCCGTGACTACCGCCCCGACTACGACCGCCACCCTCGCCGCCCGGTTCCGCGCCGTGCGGGCGCACTCGGTGGAACTCTGCCGGCCGCTGGAAGTCGAGGACTACTCGCTGCAGTCGATGCCCGACGCGAGTCCGCCGAAGTGGCACCTGGCGCACACGACGTGGTTCTTCGAGCAGTTCGTGCTCGCCTCGCATACGCCCGGCTACCGGCCGTTCCACCCGCGCTTCGGCTACCTGTTCAACAGCTACTACAACGCCGTCGGCGACCGGCACACCCGCGCCGAGCGCGGCCACCTGACCCGCCCGACGGTGCGCGAGGTCTACGCCTACCGCGACTCGGTCGATGCGGCCGTGCTCGACGCGCTCGAATCGGGCGCCCTCCCGCCGCACGCCGAGTCGGCGCTGGAACTCGGGCTGCACCACGAGCAGCAGCACCAGGAACTCTTGCTGACCGACCTGAAACACGGCCTCGCGCTGAACCCGCTGTTGCCGGCGTACTCCCCCGACGGGCCGCGCCCGGTTGCCGCCGCCGGCGCGCCCGCCTGGCTCGACTTCCCCGGCGGGCTCGTGGAAGTCGGAGCCACCCCCGACTCCGG
>CAXTPM010000805.1:0-2137 GCA_964245865.1 uncultured Fimbriiglobus sp.
AGACCACGATAATCAGCGCGAGCATCACCGCGTACTCGACCGCGGTCGGGCCGTCTTCCTTCTTGATGAACGCAACGACATTCTTCGTGAGCTTGCTCATGTCCGTCTCCTAGAGTATGCCGAACAGAGTCAGCGGCTCGGCCAACCCCCCTTGGGCTGACCGCTGGGTGCCTGCTGCGTCCGGCGACACAGGGATTTAGAATGCGTCGGGGCGGATGCAAACCGCCGGCCGGATTTTCTTGAGAACTGACGCGACCCTCACTGCCGGAATCTTCGACACTCGCGTCACTTAGGGCGATTGACGAGATTCGGAAAGTTACCCCATGACCCCGTCGGATTCGCCGCGCAAGAGCCTGACCACCACCGCCGGCCCTGGGCGCGCGCCCAACCGCGCCATGCTCCGCGCGGTGGGCTTCGACGACGCCGACTTCGACCGCCCCATCGTCGGCGTCGCGTCGCTGTACTCGGAGATCACCCCGTGCAACTCGCACCTGGGGCGGCTCGCGCAGAAGGGGATCGAGGGCGTGCGGAGTGCCGGGGGCGTGCCGCAGATTTTCGGCGCCCCCACGGTGAGCGACGGCATCAGCATGGGCCACTCGGGTATGCGCTACAGCCTAGTCAGCCGCGAGGTCATCGCCGACTGTCTGGAAACCGTCGCCGGCGCGATGAACCACGACGGCCTCCTGGCGTTCGGCGGGTGTGATAAGAACATGCCCGGCTGCGTCATGGCGATGGCGCGGCTGAACATCCCGAGCGTGTTCGTCTACGGCGGCAGCATCATGCCGGGGATCGGCCCGGACGGGAGTGATGTCGATATCGTCTCGATCTTCGAGGCGGTCGGCAAGCACCAGGCGGGCGCGATCTCCGACGACACCCTGCACAAAATCGAGTGCGCCACCTGCCCCGGCTCGGGGTCGTGCGGCGGCATGTACACAGCCAACACGATGGCCAGCGCCATCACCCGGCGTTCCTTGGAAAACGCCTACACCTTCGTGCTCGCCCTCGGCGGCAGTACGAACGCGGTGCTGCACCTCATGGCAATCGCGCGCGAGGCCGAGGTCGAGTGGACGCTCGCCGACTTCGACCGCTTGGGCGCAAAAGTCCCCCACCTCGCGGACCTGAAGCCCGGCGGCAAGTTCGTGATGTTCGACCTGTACAAAGTCGGCGGCACCCCCGCCGTACTGCGGGCGCTGCTGGACGCCGGCAAGCTGCACGGCGACTGCCCGACGGTGACGGGCCACACGCTCGCGGAGAACCTCGCCGCCGTGCCGAGTGTCTACGCCAAGCCGCAAACCGTGGTGCGGCCCCTCGACGCGCCGCTGCACGCCAGCGGCCACATCGTGATTCTGGGCGGTAACCTCGCCCCCGAGGGCGCGGTCGCCAAAATCGCCGGGCTGAAGTCCACTGCCATCACCGGCCCGGCGCGGGTGTTCGACGGCGAGGAGGCCTGCGCCGAGGCCATCGCCGCGCGCCAGATCGTCGCCGGCGATGTCGTCGTTATCCGCGGCGAAGGCCCGGCCGGCGGACCCGGCATGCGCGAGATGCTCTCCGTCACGGGTGCCCTGATGGGCCAGGGACTCGGCGACTCGGTGGGCTTGCTCACCGACGGCCGCTTCAGCGGCGGCACCCACGGGCTAGTGGTAGGACACGTCGCCCCAGAGAGCGTCAACGGCGGGCCGATCGCCCTGGTCGCCGAGGGCGATTCGATCACCATCGACGCCGGCGCGAAACTCGTCACGCTGCACGTGAGCGACGACGAGTTGGCCCGCCGTCGCGCGGCGTGGGTGAAGCCTGCTCCCAAAGTGACGCGCGGGGTGCTGGCCAAGTACGCCAGACTGGCGCGGAGTGCCGCCGAGGGGGCGACGACGGCGTAACGGGCGATCCGCAGTCCCCGAGCGGGGGGCGTAAGCCCCTCCGTGTCTGGCCCCCGTGGGAGACAGACACGGAGGGGCTTACGCCCCCCGCTCGGGGACTCGGACCAGCAATCCGTCCGCCAGCCGCACCCGCACCGCCGCCCCGCCCGCCGGTGTCAGCACCAACTCGCCCCGCCCCCCGGCGAACGCGGCCACATCCCCCGTGTAAGTCCCCGCCTCGACCCGCCGCACGCTGCCGCGCCCGCCGCTCACCGGCCCCTCGT
>CAXTPM010000806.1:0-2131 GCA_964245865.1 uncultured Fimbriiglobus sp.
GTTCGCGCCCGGCGAACTCCCCGGTCTTGGGCGGCGACTTCGCGCACCCGACTAGGCCGAGCGCGCCGGCGGCGAGGAAGCCGCGCCGGCTGAGTGTCGCCTGCGTCACGGCCGTTTCCCCGCGGGTCCGAAGGCGTAGTAGGCGTCGATCAGCCGGGCCAGCACGGTCAGCCAGCAGAGCGCGGCGAAGGCGTAGGCGAGTTCGGCGAAGCGGCCGGGCAACAGGCAGAACGCGGCGAAGAAGGCGATGGTCTCCGCGCCCTCCATGAGTCCCGCCGCGTAGGCGAACGACTTCGAGCCGCGCGACGTGACGCCCGAGTGGCCGCGCTTGGCACTAATCGCGGCGTGGGCCAGGAACGCGGCGCCGGTGCCGGCGAAGCTGTACACGAGCACGAGCGCCGGCCAGACGCACTCCGGCCGACCGGCGGCGAAGGCGACGGGGATTCCGCCGTAGAACGCCGTGTCGCACACGCTATCGAGGTAGCCGCCGAAGTCGGTCGCGCCGCCGGGGGTGTGCCGCGCCACGGGGCCATCGAGGCCGTCGAGCGCGCGGCTGACCCCGATGCCGACTAGCGCCAGGTCGTAGCGCTGCGCCCCCAGGGCCAGGCACGCCCCGGCGCCGGCGACCACCCCCAGTAGGGTGAGGGTGTTGGCGCGCAAGCCCAGTCGCACGAGCCGCCGGGCGACTCGGTTCAGCGGCGGGTCGAGCAGTCGCCGGGCGAGGCCGTCGAGCACGGGGCGCATTCCGGTGGTCACGCGGGCCGGGGCAGCCCTATGCTAGCGGCAGGGCGCCCCCGTTGCCAGGGCGCGGCCGGCCCGCAGCGAGGTTCCGCCATGCCGTCGGTTCTGGTCATCGACATCGGCGGCACCGGCGTAAAGCTCTTGCTGAGCGGCCAGTCCGAGCCGACGCGCTTCGAGTCGGGCGAACACCTCACGCCGGCGCACTTCCTGGACGGCGTCCGCGGGCACTCGGCGGGGTGGCGCTACGACGCGGTCTCCATCGGCTACCCCGGCCGGGTGCGCGGCAACCGCCCGGCCGACGAACCCGGCAACCTGGCCGACGGCTGGGTGGACTTCGACTACGAGGCCGCGTTCGGCAGGCCGGTGCGCTTCCTCAACGACGCCGCGATGCAGGCGCTGGGCGCCTACGACGGCGGGCGGATGTTGTTTCTGGGCCTCGGCACCGGCCTCGGCTCGGCGCTCGTGGCGGACCACGTCGTCGTGCCGCTGGAGTTGGGCCGGCTCAGCTTCGACGGCGAACCGCTGGGCGAGAGGCTCGGCAAGGCCGGCTTCGGGCGCGACGCGGCGAGGTGGAAGGCCGACGTGGGGCACTTCGCCCACCACCTGCGCGACGCCTTCGAGGCCGACGAGGTGGTGCTCGGCGGCGGCAACGCCAAGGAAGTGGACCCGCTGCCCGAACAGTGCCGGCGCGGCGGGAACGCCGACGCTTTCGAGGGCGGCTTTAAGCTCTGGGCCGAGCCGATCGTCACCGACCTGAAGAACCCCGGCGCCTGGCGCGTCGTCGGCTAGCTCGCACTCAATATGGGGGCACCGGCGTGCGCTACCTGGCCCTGGCCACCGACTACGACGGCACCATCGCCCGCGACGGCGCGCTCGACGAATCGACGCTGGCCTCGCTGCGGGCGCTGCGCGACTCGGGCCGCAAGCTGCTGCTGGTGACGGGGCGCGAACTCGACGAACTCCTCCAAGTTTGCCCGCAGATCGGCGCGTTCGATCTGGTGGTCGCGGAGAACGGCGCGGTGGTCTACAACCCGAGTACGGGCGCCGCCCGCACGCTGGCCGAGCCGCCGCCGCCGGAGTTCGCGGCCCGGCTGCGCGCCGAAGGATTGCCGGTGTCGGCCGGGCGGGTGATTGTGGCGACCTGGGTGCCGCACGAGCGCGCCGTGCTCGCGGCCATCCGCGACCTCGGCCTCGACTGGCGGGTGATCTTCAACAAGAACGCGGTGATGGCGCTGCCCGCCGGCGTGGACAAGGCCAGCGGCCTGCGCGCCGCACTCGCGGAGTTGGGCATCGCCCCGGAGCGGGTGGTGGGGGTGGGCGATGCCGAGAACGACCTGGCGTTCCTGGCGGCGTGCGGCCTCGCGGTGGCGGTGGCGAACGCGCTCGACGT
>CAXTPM010000807.1:0-625 GCA_964245865.1 uncultured Fimbriiglobus sp.
CGTGAAGTCGGAAACCTTGACGCTTAACACACCGCGTCTTGACGTGACATTTCTGCCGACCGGCGTCGCCGTGAGGACGGACGCCAAACTCAGCGCCGACCTTGCCCGGCTCGACCGCACCCTCACCGGCACAACGGATCGCGTCGGGGGGAAGGTGGCGGGCGCGGTGAAGCTCGACCCCGGTTCGGGTGGCCAGACAGCGCTCAACGCCGACCTCAAGATGATTAACGTCGTCTACGGCAGCCCCGCCAAGCCGACGTGGAGTGAGCCGTCGGTGGGGCTGACCGCCGAGGGGACGTACAACCCCGCCGCGTCGCGCCTCGACTTGCCGCGCCTGCGGGTCGAGAAGCCGGGGCTGGCGCTGAAGGGCCACGCCGCGCTCGACCGCATCGGCACCGACCTGGCCCTCGTCTCGGCGGGGATGGTGCGCTACGACCTGGCACTGTTGCAGCCGCAGTTGCAGACACTCATTGGCCCGACGTTCCAGGCGTCGGGCAGGGGCGAGAAGCCGTACACCCTGAGCACGAACCTCGGCGGGGCGGACGGTCTCGCGGCGACCGAGGCGAAGTTCGCCGTCGGCTGGGACTCGATGAGCGTGTACGGCCTCAAGCTCGACCCGGCGGAG
>CAXTPM010000807.1:635-2121 GCA_964245865.1 uncultured Fimbriiglobus sp.
CAGCCTCTACATCTATAATCAGATCCGATTGCTCACCCGCCTTTTTCCAGGCTTTCCCTCGCACTGCGAAATGCCTCGGCCGATGTCCCGTTTGGCCATCCGGCGGAGTTCACCGCGACCGCCTCGAAGGGCATCCTTAGTGGCAGCCCGCTCACCGCCGGGTTCGGCGGCGGCGTGGTGCGGGCCGAGCCGACGGTGAACCTCGCCGCGCCGGGGATGCCGCTGACCCTCAAGCCGGGCAAGCTGATCGAGAACGCGAAGCTCACCCCCGAACTGTGCGCCTCGGCGCTGGGGTACGCGCTCCCGGCGTTCGCCAACGCGGGGCAGGCGGCGGGGCGCATCTCGCTCGATGTCGGGGCGAACTCGATCCCGCTGTCGGACTACCGCCGGGGGGTCGTCGGCGGCACGCTCACGGTCCACGAGGCGAGCGTCTCGGGCGGGCCGATGATTAGCCGCGTCGCCGAGGTGCTGGGCGCGGAGAAGACCACCATGACGCTGGCCCAGGAGCAGCGCGTGCCGGTGGAGTTCAAGGACGGCCGGGTGTACCACAAAGACTTCGCGGTGCGCCTCGGCGGCACCCCGGTCAAGACCACCGGCTCGGTCGGCCTCGACAAGTCTCTCGACCTGACCGCCGAGACGCCCTACCCCGCGCAGCTCTTGAACGGCCCGCTGGCCAACAACCCCAAAATCCAGCAGGCGCTCCGCGAGCGGCAGATGCGCGTCCCCGTCAAGGGGACGCTGACCGCGCCGCAGCTCGACGCCAACGCGATCCGCCAGAACGTCCAGCAGGCCGCCGCGTCCATCGCCAAGGAGATCGGCGTCGGCGCGGTCAAGGGCGAGGCCGAGAAGCTCAAGGGCAAGCTGCTCGGCGAGCTGGAGAAGAAGCTGGGCGGGGGGCAGTAGGCGGGCCGAGGAGCGCCTTCGCTAGTCGAGGTCGAACACCGCCACCCGCCCGCCGCTGCCGCCGGCCGCGCCGAGGAGGCCGTCCGGCGAGAACGCGAGCGCCCTGGCGGTGCCGAGGCCGAAGTCGAGCGACGCGCGGCGCGTCCAGGTGCCCGCGTCGAGGAAGTCGATGGCGCCGCCCCCGCCGTAGCGGCCGACCGCGAGGCGCGTGCCGTCGGCGGTGAAGGCGAGCGCGGTGCCGAAGCAGTAGGGCGCCGTCTCGTCCACGAAGACGGCGCGGCCGTCGGCGAGGTCGTGGACGCGCAAGTCGGTGTAGCTGCGGAACGCGATCAGCCGGCCGTCGGGGGAGGCGGCGACCTTCGGCACATACTCCAGATAGCCCGTCATCCCTACCGCCCGGCGGACCTTCCCGGTCGAGGCGTCGAAGGCGCGCACCCGGAAGTTCTCGTCCAAGTTCTTGGCGTGCGGGTCGAACCACGGCACTTCGAGGACGAGCAGTTCGCCCCCGTCCGCGCCGAACCCCGCCCAGCCGACGCGGCCGAACTCCTTCGGGCACGGCCGCTTCCACAGCACCTTGCCGGCC
>CAXTPM010000808.1:0-1339 GCA_964245865.1 uncultured Fimbriiglobus sp.
GCGAGTCCAACACTTGATGCTTGTCACAAGTGATTGACTCGCTCGGAGGGCTGACGCCCCCCGCTCAGATAGGAAAGCTCGCCCCGAACTCCCGGCAGCCGAGGTGCCAGAACAGCCAGTCCGCCCGCGTCAGCGTCTCGGGTTCCGCCCGGTACGGCATCGCCATCTGGGGGGCTAGCCCCGCCTCCTCGAGCGCGTCGGCCAGCACCGCGCCGGCGAGCGGGTCGCGCGTCTGCCAGAGTCGGCGGGCGAGGCCAACAATGGTGGGCGTGCGCAACTCGGGCAGGCGCTCGAGTTGGGCAAGCGTGGGCGGCTTGGCGCGGAGGGCGGTGCGGCGCTGGAGTTGGGCGACGGCTGCGGCCGGTTGGGCCGTCCGACTGCTGATCTCGCCGCGCACGAACGAGAGGTAGTTCTGTGTGGTAAGGGTGATGTACGGATTCGTCCCGGCGTGGGCGATGCCGGCCACCCGCACCATACTGGCGACCACAAAGTAGAACCCCTGGGCCGCGTGACGGGGCAGAAGGCTGTGTTCGGCCCACCGATGAACATTAAGCTCCAAGTCGGCGTCGGCGGGCGAGGTGGGGTCGAACACCCGCGCCTCGGCGGCGTCGGCGATTCGCAACGCTAACCGCGTCCCCGCGTCGAACTCCGCCGGCATGGCGGCGAGTGCCCGGCGCACCCACTCCACGGCCAACATTGCCAGGGGCGCCGGCGGGATGCGCCCCAGCGGCACCGTCCGCCCCAGAGCCATTGCCTGCCCCCCCCTACGCCTTCACGCCCGCCGTCTCGCGCAGCGAGTCTAGCCCCACGCGCTCGCAGAAGTCGCCGAACAATTCGCCGCCCTGCCGCTCGTGCTTGAAGCGCGCGAACAACAGCTCCAGCTTGCCGGGAATCTGGTCGAGCGGGACGCCGTCGGCCAACTCCGCGTTGAGTCGCCGGCCGTAGCTGTCGCCACCCACATACAGCGTGTACTTGGTGCCGCCCCGGCCGACGATGCCGATTTCCGACTGGTACGGCCGGGCGCAGCCGTTGGGGCATCCGGTCATGCGGATGCTGATCGGCTCGTCGGCGAGGCCGAGGTTCACGAGCTTCGGTTCGAGCAGGTCGATGAGGCCGGGCAGGGCGCGCTCGGATTCGGTAATCGCTAGCGGGCAGGTCGGGATGGCGGGGCAGGCCATCGCGTGGCGGCGCAGCATCGACAGCGACTCGGCCGGCTTCACGGTGCCGGTGGAGGTGACGGAGGCGAGCTCGGCCGGGGTCGAGCCAGCCAGCGGCGTAGCCGCGCACGCGACCCTGCCACGACCGCGTGCGAATGTTGCAGACGTCATCGCCAGAGCCG
>CAXTPM010000808.1:1349-2118 GCA_964245865.1 uncultured Fimbriiglobus sp.
CGCTCAGAATGGCATCGACGCGCGGTTTGGAGGCGGGGTCGAGGTCGCACAGCAGCAAATCTTGCTGGGCGCTCAGCCGCACGTTGCAGCGCGTCTCTTCGACCACGGTGCGCACAGCGGTCATCAGCCTCACGTCGTCGGCGTCCTTGACCCGGCCGCACTCGACGCTCAGGCCTAGGAACAGCTTGCCGTCGGCCTGCGGCTGCCAGCCGTGGTGCAGGTCGAGTCCGGTGGTGGGGGCATCGACGCACGGGGGCAAGGGACGCTTCCAGTAGTCGCGGACGAACACCTCGCGCACCTTCTCGATGCCCCAGTCGGCGACGACGTACTTCAGGCGGGCGCGCTTGCGATCCGTGCGGTTGCCGTGGTCGCGGTAGAACTTCACCACCGCTTCCGACATCTCGACCACTTCGCCGGGCGTGACGTATCCCAGCGGTTGGGCGGAGTGCGCGAAGGTGTCGGGCCGGCTGTTAGTCTGGCCCTGTCCGCCACCAATCAACACGTTGTAGCCGATCGGGTGCAAGTTCTCGTGAATCGCCATGAAACTCAGGCACTGCGCCAGGGCGTCGGTGCAGTTGTCCTCGGGCAGTGCGAACGCGACCTTGAACTTGCGCGGCAGGTAGAGCTTGCCGTAGATCGGCTCGGCGACTTCGCCGTCCACCGCTGCCGGGTCGGGCTGCTTCTCGCCGTCGAGCCAGATTTCGTGGTACGCCTGCGCCCCCGCATGGGGGGCCAGGGGGGACGCCACCGCGTCGGCCAACTGTTGCAT
>CAXTPM010000809.1:0-2111 GCA_964245865.1 uncultured Fimbriiglobus sp.
CGCCGTCGTGGTAGGACTTCACCTCGGGGAGCTGCGAGTGGAACTCGCCGAACGCCCCCCGCGTGACGTGCGTCACGGGGATCACCAGCCCCAGCGCGGTGATCGGGTTGGTGGAGCTGCCGGTGCCCCAGGAGCCGGACGCCTTCTGGTAGTAGAGCTTGCCAACTGCGTCGTAGTAATAGTCGCCGTTGGAGCCGAGCGCCGCCGGGGGAGTCCCGTTGCCGGAGCGGTAGCCCGCCATCACGGCCACGTGGACGACGGCGAACCAGGTGCCGCCCTGGAGGCGGACGTTGGGCACGGGGTCGCTGACGACGTAGCCGCCGATTGCGGTGCGGGCGGAGGGCTGCCCGGCGAACGAGCACGGGTAGATGTCGTCGTTGTACTCGATCAGGGCGTAGTGGTCCCAGGCCACCATGTTCGGGGGCGAGAGCTGCTCGCCGCTGCCGGCCGTCTGCCAGTTGCCGAAGCCCAGCTTGGGGAGCGTCCCGCCCTGGGCGCAGTAGTGCCAGGTGCGGGTGATACTCACGCCGCTCGTGGCCGACTGGTTGGTGGTCGGCAGGAAGCAGTTGGTGCCGCCGGGGATGCGGGCGAGGGCGGAACCCGAGGCCGACGCGCTGAGCGTACCGCCCGATAAAGACAAGCCGGTGCCCACGGTAATCGGGGTGATCGCGCCGGTGCCGTTGCCCGCCAGCAGAGACCCGGCGGCGAAGCTCGACGCGCCGGTGCCGCCGCTGGTGACGGGGAGCGTGCCGCTGACATCGGTGGCGAGCGCGGCCTGGGACTTCGAGGCGAGCGCGCCGAGCGTCGGTTTACTCGTGAGGTCGGCGTAGCTGCCGCTCGTGGCGACGGCGGCGAGGCCGGACACCGAGGCGGCGGGCAGGCTGCCGGTCACGTCGGCGGCGAGGCTGGCCTGGTTCTTCGCCGCCAGCGCGCCGAGCGTCGGCTTGCCGGTGAGGTCCGCGTAGCTGCCGGTGGCGGCCACGGCGGACGCGCCGCTAATTTGCCCGATGCTGTAGTCGTTGGCCTGCGCGGTCACGGCCCCGGTGCGGCCCATGACGCTCGAAACGGCGCCCGAACCCGCCGGGCCTTGCGGGCCGGTTGCGCCCTGCGGGCCTGCCGGGCCTTGAACTCCCTGCGGCCCCTGGACGCCCCCGGCGACCCAGGCGGCGCCGTTGTAGGTCTCCTGCTGGTTGGTCGTGGTGTTGAAGATGGCCATGCCCGGCGTGGCCGTCAGGGCGTTGCGCTGGGCGGTGGTGAGGTTGTTGAGCGTGACCCCGGCGTGCGTGGTGCCGGTGAAGTCGAGTGGGCCGGTGGCCCGGACGGCGGTGGCGGAGACTTGGAGCGCGGCGGTCGTGCCCTCGCCGTCTTCCAGGGGGCGGAGCGTGCCGTCGATGCCGGCGTTGTTGTTCGAGACTTGCAGCAGGTCTTTGTAGCTGTTGGCGGGGGATTTCCCGGTGAGTGTCGTCATCCCATTGATTCCCACTTCGTGTTGGTCGTTTCCCAGTTCGCGGTCTGCGCCCCCCAGGGGGTCGCGGGCGCCCAAGGGGTCGTGAGCGATTCCCAGTTGCCGGCGGTCAGCTCCCACGGCGCGTCCGGGAAGGCGAGCATCACGGCGGGCTGGCCCGGTCCGTTGAGCGTGACGGCGAGCACGGTGGTGCCCAGCGGCGTCCAGACGGCCTGGATCGCCTGGTAGCGGCTCCCGAGGTCGTCGGTGAGCACGTCGCGGCGCTGGACGATTCCCTTGGGCAGCTTGAGGATGATCTTCACGGTCGGCTGCCCGGCGGCGTCGGCGGGGAGGCCCGACAGCGGCGCCTGGCCTTGGCGGTCGGGCTGGATGTGGGCCTTCGCGGCGGTGACGATGACGGTCTCCTTCGCCTGCGACAGCCCGCTGTAGGGCTGCGCGCCCGCGCCGGTGATGCCCTGCGGCCGGGAGAGCCGAATCAGGGACGGGAAAAGGAAGCTCATCGCTAGAGGCGGTAGGTCTTGTACGGGGCCAGGAGCGCCAGCGCGGCGGCGGGCAGTAGGCCGTTGCCGCCTGCGGAACCCGTCTCGCCGGGGCCGAAGCGCGTGATGGTCGAGTCCCCGGCCTTGAGGGTCTTCACCCCGGCGGG
>CAXTPM010000810.1:0-2111 GCA_964245865.1 uncultured Fimbriiglobus sp.
GGACTTGCGCCCATGAGCGACTGACCCAGTACGCTTCTCCCCCTCTCCTCCTGGGAGAGGGGGCCGGGGCGTGAGGTCTCCCCGCCGGCGGGGCCAGAGTATTAACCGCAAGAGTCGCCATGTCCGCCGAAGCCGCCTTCCTCGCCGCCGTGCGCACGACGCCCTACGCTGCCCTCACGCGGCTGGTGTACGCCGACTGGCTCGATGACCACGACCGCCCCGACCAAGCCAACTACCTCCGCTGGCAGGCGGGCCTGCTGGCCGACATCGGCCCCGACGACCTCGACCCCGTTCATGACCTGTTCCGCCAGTTCGATCCGGTGGAGGCCGAGATGTGGCGGGTCCGACTGCGCGCGTTCGACCCCGCCTGGGTGGCGCGCGTGCATCTCGACTTCGCCGCGCCACCGAACCTGCCGCCGGGCGGCGCCGAGGCGGTAGCGTGCGTCGTGGAGTTACTGGCCGAGCGCGGCGAGTGGGACACCGACGGGGCCGCGCCGGCGTTCCGCGCGCCGGCGAAGTGGCTAGCGAGCGGCGGGCGCTGGCCGGAGCCGAACCCCTACGATGTCGAAGACGCCGAACTCTACGGGTTCGAGTTGGGCCACCCGAGCGAAGAGGAGTGGGCAGGCGCTCTGCTCGTCGTGCGCTACGAGAGCCGAGGCTGCCTGTGGAAACTGTTCTGGGTCAGCACCCTGGCGGAACACAACCGCTACGACGCCGATGCCTGGCTCGCTCGGCACGGTTTGCGGTCGCTCGACCTCTACGATGAGTCAGTTGCAATTTTACCGGCGCGCCCCGGCTAGTTACGCCCCTCACCCCAGCCCGCGCCGCAGCCGCAACACGCCAGCTAGTCCCCACTTCGCCCCCGGCGTCAGCCGCCGCTTCTGGGCCTGCTCGGCGAGTTTGCGGAGTGCTTCGGTGTAAGTCGGGTACGGGAACACCGTCGCCGCGAACGCGCCCAGCTTGATCCTTTGCGTCATCGCCAGCGCCACCGTGCCGATGAGTTCGCCGGCGCAGCGGCCAACCACTGTCGCGCCCACGATGAACCCGCGCGCGTCGGTGAGCACCTGGCACCACCCCGGCGAGGACTCGGTGGCCGCGCGGTCGAGCGACTGCCAGTCGAGCGACTGCTCAGTCACGGCCACGCCCTTCGCCTTCGCTTCGGCGAGTGTGAGGCCGACGCGGGCGACCTCGGGGTCGGTGAACGTACACCACGGCACCACCAACTTGTCCCGGCGGGCGCGGCCGAAAAAGAGGGCGTTGCGCAGGGCGATTTGCGCCGTCGCCCCGGCCACGTGCGTGAACTTCAGCCCGCCGGCGATGGCGTCCCCGGCCACGAAGATGCGGCGGTTCGACGTGCGCGAATACTCGTCCGCGACGATGCCGCGCTTCGGATCGACTTTCACGCCGGCTCTGTCCAGGCCGAAGCCTTCCACCACCGGCGACCGGCCGGCGGCGACTAGCACCCGCGCGGCCTCGACCACCTGCAGGGTGCCGCCGACTTCGACGGTGAGGCGCGAACCGAATGGCGTCGGTTCAGCGCTCGTGAGCTTCGCCGAGCGCAGCACCGCCACGCCGTCGGCCTCGAGCGATTCGAGCAGCCGGCGCGAGGCCTCGGGGTCTTCGCGCACCAAAACGCGCTCGTCCTTGGCAACCAGCGTCACGCGGCTCCCGAGCCGCGCAAATGCCTGGGCCAACTCGCACCCCACCGCGCCGGCGCCCACAATGGCCAAGCTTGTCGGCAACTCGGTGAGCGCGAACACGGTTTCGTTGATCAGCGGGTCGCACGCACTCAGGCCCGGCACGTCGGGCACCGCGGGGCGGCTCCCGGTGGCCAGCACCGCGCGGCGGAAGCGGAGCGTTTGGCCCGCGACTTCGAGCGCGTCCGGGCCGGTGAACGTGGCGTGCCCGAGGTACACGTCGGCGTGGAACTCGGACTGGAAGCGGGCCACCGAATCGACGGGGGCGAGGCTCGCGCGGACGGCACGGACCCGCGCCATCGCCGCGCCGAAGTCGGCCGGCGCGCCGGCCGACTTCGCGGCTTTCGCCTCGCTGAGCAGCGTCTTCGACGGCACGCACCCGGCGGTCAGGCAGTCGCCGCCGAGCAGACTCTT
>CAXTPM010000811.1:0-2101 GCA_964245865.1 uncultured Fimbriiglobus sp.
TCGAGCACCGCGAACGGCGTCACCCGCAGCCCCACCGGCTTCGCGCTGGGGTCGAACGGCGTCTCGGCGCCCAACTCCAGCGCGAACGGCTTGCCCGGCTTCGGCTCGGGCGTGCCGACGCAGTAGGTGTCGAACGTGGTCGTGAAATACATCCGCCCGTCGGCCGCAATGGGGGTGCCGTGCGTCTCGTTGAACCCGACCTCGCCCTCGGGCAGCCGGAACGTGTACTCCTGCACCTCGGCCGCGTCCGGCTCCTCGTCGCCTTTCAGCTTCAGCACGCTCAGTTTCGCGTTTACGTCGAACACGTACAGCTTGTTGTCGATAATCACCGGCGCCCCGCGCGGCGTCGTGCCGTACTTGTAGCGCCACAAGAGCTTGCCAGTTTTGGCGTTGAAGCAGAACAACTCCGAACTGTCGTCGGGCACGTACAGCCGGCCGTCGGCGAGGGCGGGGTGCGACAGCCCGAAGCGGTTACTGCGGCGGTACTCCCAAACCAGCTTCGGCTTCTTCGTCTTCGCATCGACCTTGCTCGCGTCCACGCACACGACCCGGCCCAGCGGCCCCCCCTCGGGGTTCTCCTCGCCGTGCGCGCCGTACACGAGGTTGCCGTCCACCACGGGGCTGGGATTGATCGCGCCGGCGCCGAACAAGTAACTCCAGACGCGCTCGCCGGTGCGGACTTTCATCGCGTGCAGGCTGCCGTCCGAGCCGCCGGCGATGAGCAGGCGCTGCCCGCCGATGACCG
This sequence comes from uncultured Fimbriiglobus sp., assembly GCA_964245865.1. Taxonomy (GTDB): domain Bacteria; phylum Planctomycetota; class Planctomycetia; order Gemmatales; family Gemmataceae; genus Fimbriiglobus. Next base: position 746 of record CAXTPM010000811.1, read on the forward strand.
CCACGACGGGCGTCGATTGGTAGGTGCCGCGGTTGAGGTTGGGGTTCGGCTCGCCGATCCACTCGACCGCCCCGGTGTTGGCGTCGAACGCCAGGAAGCGGTTACTCCCCCTCGCCATGTCGCCCCAACTGCTGTTGACGATGGCGACGATCACTAGCCCCGAGTCGTACACCGGCGAAACGATGCGCCCGCCGTAGCCGGTGAACCGGCCGAACTCTTCCGTCAGTTGCCGCTGCCAGACGATCTTGCCGGCGGTGTCGAAGCAGACGAGTGCGCCGGCGGTGGTGTGCGTGTAGATGCGCCGCGTGCGCGGGTCGGCGGCGATGGTGGTCCAGCCCAGCCGGCTCGTCACCACGTCGGCGTGGTAGACGTTGAACTTGTGCTCCCAGAGTATTTTACCCGACTGGGCGTCGAGGCACGACACGCGCTCCCCTTCGGTGGGGAGTCGGTTGTCGAAGCCGTTGAGGATGAACAGCTTGCCGTCCATCAACAGAGGCGCGGAGCGGCCCCCGACGCGCGTCTTCCACAAGAGGCCGCCCTGGCCCACGGCGTCGAGGTCGAACGTCTCGGGCAGGTTCGCGCCGGTGATTTCGCCGGTCTGCTTCGGGCCGCGCCAGTGCAGGAAGTCGTTTGCCGGCGCGGCGCCGGCGTGGGCGGCGGCGAGGCCGAGTGCCAGGAGGGCGGCTAGTATTCGTCGCATGGACTCTCCAGATCGGAGCGGGGAGGGCTAGGTCGGGCGGGTTGAGCCGGGCGCGTCGGCGGCGTCGCCACGGTCCCATGGTACGACGCGGCGGGCCTTCATTTCAAAGCGCGGCAGCGACCCCGGCGGGACGGCGACCACCGCGACCTTGAATAGTAAGGCGTCATACAGCGCGCGGGCCACCGACTTTACGAGTTCGCCGGCGTCGGCACCGCCAGTCGGCTCGACGGCGACTTCCAAGTCCACCAGCGCCCCGCGCCGGTCCACGCGCACCTGGTACTCGGCCACGGCCGGGAAGCGCCGCACCACTGCCTCGATGGCGCTCGGGTAAAGGTTGTTGCCACGCACGTGCAGCATCTCGTCGGCCCGCCCCAAGACACCGCCGTCGAGGCGCAGCCAGCCGTGGTGCTCCGAGTCCGGCGGCAGCGCCCGCACCAGGTCGCCGGTGCGGTAGCGAATTAAGGGGCTGTTCGGCCGCGTCAGATTCGTGAGCACCAGTTCGCCGAGTTCACCCGGCGCCGCCGGCGCATCCCCGCCGGGCGTCAGCACTTCGGTGACGTACTCACTCTCCAAGACGCGCTGCACCCCCGGCTCGCCCTCGGGTTCGGCCGTCACCGGCCCGACTTCGGTGAGGCCGTAGTGGTCGCTCAGGCGCG
>CAXTPM010000812.1:0-2094 GCA_964245865.1 uncultured Fimbriiglobus sp.
GCGGCGGCGCGAGACCGGCGAGGTGGCCCCCCGGCCCCGGCCCCCGCGCCGCACCAAGCTCGCGGGCCGCGAGGCCGAACTGCTCGCCGCCGTCGCCGCCCGGCCCGACGCCACGCTCGCCGAACTCAAGCGCGGCCTGGCACTCCCCGTCTCCGTCTCCACGCTGGCGGTCGCGCTGACCCGGCTCGGGCTGACCCGCAAAAAAAGTCGGTTCGGGCGGCGGAGCGGGACCGCCCCGAGGTAGCCGCCCGCCGCGCGGAGTTCCGGGCCGAGTTGCTGCCGACTGCGGCGGGGCGGCTGGTGTTCCTGGACGAGACCGGCGTGAGCACGAAGATGCACCGCGCCTACGGGCGTGGGCCGAGGGGCCGGCGGGTCGCGGGGGGCGCGCCCCACGGGCACTGGAAGACGCTCACGGTCGTGGCCGCCCTGACATCCGAGGGGCTGGTCGCCACGGCGGTGATCGACGGGCCGATGACCGGGGCGCTGTTCGCCGAGTGGGTGGCGGCGGACCTGGTGCCGGCGCTCGCGCCCGGCGACACCGTGGTGCTCGACAACCTCCCGGCGCACAAGGGCCGCCGGGTGCGGGAGATGGTCGAGGGGGCCGGGTGCCGCCTGGAGCACCTGCCCCCGTACTCGCCGGACCTCAACCCGATCGAGATGGCCTTCTCGAAGCTCAAGGCGTGGCTCAGGAAGCTCGCCCCGAGGACCGTGCCCGACCTGGTGGGCTGGCTCGGCTGGCTGCTGCACCTGTACGACCCCGCCGAGTGCCTGAACTACATCCGCCACGCCGGGTACGACGCTACGAACAACTAGGAACCGCTCTAGCTCAGTTTAATGTGCAAGTCCTTCAACTGCCGCGCGTCCACCGCGGCCGGCGCCCCGGTCATCAGGTCGCGGGCCTGCTTGTTCTTGGGGAAGGCGATCACGTCGCGGATGTTCGTCGTGCCGCCCAAGATCATGCACAACCGGTCGAGGCCCAGCGCGATGCCGCCGTGGGGCGGGGCGCCGCTCTGCAGCGCATCCAGGAGGAAGCCGAAGCGCGACTTGGCGTCGGCCTCGCCCATCCCCAGCAGGGCGAACACGCGCGACTGAACACTCGACTGGTGGATGCGGATGCTGCCGCCCCCGGCCTCGTAGCCGTTGAGCACTAGGTCATACGCCTGGGCTTTGACCTCGCCGGGGTGCGACTCCAGGCGACCCAAGTCGTCGGGGTTCGGGGCGGTGAACGGGTGGTGAATCGCCACGTGCCGGCCCTCGTCGGGGTCGAAGGCGAACATCGGGAAATCGACCACCCAACTGAGGTTAAAGTGGTCGGGGCGCATCTCGAACGGCTTCGGGGCGCGCTTCTCCTGCTTCGCGGCTTTCGCCTCGCGCGCCTCGTGCTCGGCCTTCTCGTCCCACCAGTTGCGGACCAAGTTGCGCTGCGTGGCAATCGACGTGCGGAGGGCGCCGAGGGCGTCGCACGCGACGGACTCTTTGTCGGCGACCATCAAGATCAGGTCGTTGGCCTGAAGATTCAACTCGGTGCGCATCGTGGCTTGCAGCGAGGCCGGGAAGAACTTCTCGACCGGCCCGCTGAACTTCTCGGCCTCGACTTTGATGAACGCCACGCCCTTCGCCTTGTAGGTTTCGGCGACCTTGGGGATATCGCCGCCGGGCTTGAGTTGCGCGTTCGAGTACGCATCGGCCGCGTTTTTCACCACGAGCGCGCGCACCACGCCGCCGGCGGTAATCGCCTGCTGGAACACGCCGAACTCACTCTGGCGCGCGAGTTCGGTAATATCTTGAATCGGCATGTCGAAGCGCAGGTCGGGCTTGTCGCTGCCGTACTTCAGCATGACATCACTATAACTGTGGCGCGGAAACGGCGTCGGCACCGCCACGCCGTGGACTTTGTGAATGATGGCTGCCATCAGGCGTTCGATGAGTGATAAAACATCGTCGCGCGTCGTAAACGACATCTCGACATCGAGCTGCGTGAACTCCGGCTGGCGGTCGGCGCGCAAGTCTTCGTCGCGCAAGCACTTGGCGATTTGGAAGTAGCGGTCGAACCCCGACACCATGAGCAACTGCTTGTACAGTTGCGGTGACTGC
>CAXTPM010000813.1:0-2093 GCA_964245865.1 uncultured Fimbriiglobus sp.
ACGCTCACCGCGAGGCCGGCGTTGTCGCTGGTTGCGGTGGTCGTCACCGCCCCGGCCGGGGCGTTCGTCACCGTCACGGGAATGTACGTCGGGCTGGCGGTCGAGACCTGCGTGGCGGCAATGGGCGCGAGCACGACCGCCGGGACGGAGCGGTCTTCGAGTTGCTCGAACCCGAGCAGTCGGCGGGCGGCGGGCTTGGTCGGCACGGGATCGACTCCGAGAATCGGGACAGCGTTCTGACAGTTTCGACTCGGCGAGTCGTCCGGCACGATGCGACGACCGGCGCCGGGGAACCTCACCCGGCGTGGCGCGACGACTAGTCGCCTCAGCCGTTGTAATCCTCACCCGGCGGACTCAGCGGCGGCGTCTCGGCGCCGTCGTGGTGATCGCCGGGCGTCGGCTTCACCTGGTCGCGCACGTAGTCTTTGAATTCGTTCATGTGGTAGCTGATGAACAGGAACGAGTGGTGCAGGGCGATGTACGTCTCGTCCTCAGGGTCGTCGGCGTAGTCCTTGCGGAGCGCGTAGAGCCGGGCGAGGAGTTGGTCGGCGGTGAGGCTGGCCATGGGGCGGGGTCCGGTCGGGGTCGCAACCTGGGGAGTTTGGGCCGGGGCGGCGCGGCCCGGCTTGCTATGATAGCAGCGGACGCGCGGTTTGGCCCGGCGCGCCCAGGCGGTTGGGTCGGGGAGTCGGCGCGGGCCGGGTTGACGGGGGGGGCGGGGCGGTGGTACAAGTGCAAGCAACCTTGCGGCCGCGCGAAACGGGAGTCGTCTTCGGGCCATGATTAAGAGCCGCTCGCAGCCCCTCGCCCTCTGGTTCGTCGTGTGGGACGTGGTCCTCACCGTCGCCGCGTGGCTCGGCGCGTACCTGCTCCGGTTCGACACCGGCATCCCGCTGGTGAACGACCACCAGCCGAACTTCGCGCTCTGCCTGGCCAACCTGCCGCTGATTATCGCCCTGTCGCTCGTGTCGTTCCGCCTCGCGGGGCTGTACGAAGTCCACCGGATGCGCCGCTTCCGCGAGGAACTCGTCGCGGTGCTCAAGGGGACCGCACTTCTGGCGGTCCTGGTGATGGCGACCAACTTCGCCCGCCAGTACGCCTACGAGTCGCGCCTGGCGGTGGTGTTCTTCGCCGCCACGACCTTCTTGAGCATTTTGGCGTTCCGCCGCGTGTCGTGGTCGGTGCTGGGCCGGCTGCGGGCACGCGGCTACAACCAGAGCCACGCGCTGGTGGTGGGCACCGGCCGGCTCGCCCGGCGAACCGTGCGCAGCCTCGAGAACGCGACATGGATGGGCATCCAGGCCGTGGCGTATGTCGAGGACGACCACCAGAACCTCAAACTCGACCGCGCGGTGCTCGGGCCGATTGCGAGTCTGCCGAAACTCGTGGAAGAGTTGCACGTCGAGCACGTGTTCATCGCGCTGCCCCTGAACCGCTACGCCGACGCGCGCCGGGTGTTCGACGAACTCAGTCAGTCGCTAGTCGATGTGCGCCTGGTGGCCGACGTGCCGGCACTCGCGTCGGTGTCGCTGACCACCTCGACTTTGCACGGCATGACGTACATTGGGCTGCGCGAAAGCCCTTACCACGGCGTGAACGTGGTGGTGAAGCGGTTCATGGATGTCGTCCTGGCGAGTATTGCGATTACACTATTCGCGCCAGTTCTGGCAGTCGTGGCCGGCCTGATCCGGGTGACGAGTCGCGGGCCAATTTTGTACCGCCAGGAGCGCTGCAGCCTCAACGGCCGGCCGTTCTGGATGCTGAAGTTCCGCACGATGGCGGTGGACGCCGAGGCGGCGAGCGGCCCGGTAATGACTACCCCCGACGACCCCCGCAAGACCCGGCTGGGCCGGGTCTTACGCGCCACCAACCTTGACGAGTTGCCCCAGCTATTCAACGTGATGCGCGGCGAGATGAGCCTGGTCGGCCCGCGCCCCGAGCGGCCCGTGTTCGTCCGGCAGTTCCAGAAGACCATCCCGAACTACATGGCCCGCCACGCGGTGAAGTGCGGCATGACCGGCTGGGCGCAGGTGAACGGCTGGCGCGGCAACTCGTCATTGCGGCGGCGCATCCAGGTCGATTTATACTACATT
>CAXTPM010000814.1:0-2089 GCA_964245865.1 uncultured Fimbriiglobus sp.
GGGCGCGGCGCCGGCGTCGCCGATGTCGGGGGCGGTACTCAACGGCGACCCCCCTGCCGGGCCTGCGCAGCGCGGGCCTGGTCCAGCCGCCGCGCCACCCACTCGGCGGTGTCGCCCTCGGCGAGCGTGACCACACTGGCGCCCGCGCGGCCCAGGCGGCGGCGGACCTCGGCGAGTGCCGCGCCCGGCTCGCGCGGCCCGCCGCGCTCCTCGGCACCGGCCGCGACGCGCTTCCAGTCGAGCGGGGAGTCGAAGTCGAACGCCGGGGCGTCGGCCTCGGCGAGCACGATCATGACTTGGTGCCGCCGGGCGCGGGCGTAGCGCACCGCCGCCGCCAAGCTGTCGTCGGCGGCGAGTTCGGCCGTGGCGGCGGCGAACAGCACGAACACCTCGTCGTCTTTGGCGGCCGCGACCGCCCGCCCCAGCCCCGCCGCGAGGAACTTGCCCCGCCCCGCCTCGGGCCGCGCCGGCGCCGCGCGCCCCAGCCGCACCCGGTGCCGCGCCAGGAACGCCCGAGCCGCGTCGGCGAACTCGCGGTCGTCGGCCACCAGCCGGTCGATGCGCGCGGCGTTCGACCCCTCCTCGTCGGCGATCACGAGCGCCACCTGCTTGCGCCGCCGCACCCGGCGGGCGGTCGGCGGGTACAGGCCGCGCGAGCCGTACACCAGCCACACCGACGCCGCGAGCCAACTCGGGAGTGCGGAGAGCACCAGGAACGGCACCCAGCGGTAGTCGGCCGTGATCGCGCCCGAGACATCGGCCAGGAACTCCAGCGCCTCGCCGGGGAACAGCCCGAACGCCAGCATCGGCGTGGCGAGCAACCCGAGCACGACGTAGAACCAGCCCGAGTCGCTCACCGGCGCCCAGAACAACCCCAGGGGCGTGCGGTTCCTCTCACGAGTGAACGCCTGCGGCGCGAGTGCCCGCGCAAAAGGTTCCGCGAGCGCGAGCCACGCCGACGCCGGGAGGCGCGGCAACTCCGGCGGGCGCGACAGCGCGGCGACCATCCGGCGGATCAAGTCCCACGGGTGCTGCCTGGTCCGCGCCGGGGCGACCCGCTCGAACCCCGCCTCGTCGGCGAGCACCAGCCCCACGAGGTCGCGGTGCGCCGCGGCGGTCTGGATCACTCGCGCCGCCGGCCCGGCGAGGCGCGCCCCGACGGTGCCGCCCACGTCGCCGGCGTGCGTCGGGGCCGAGTGGTCGATGACTACCGTGAGGCGCAGCGGCACGTCGCTCTCGATCTCCTTGGTAATCAGCGTGTCCTTGCGGGCGCTCGCCTTCCAGGCGATCATCTTCGGCTCATCACCAGGGCGGTAGTCGCGCAGGTCCAGAAGCTCGTCGCCGAGGCCGGGGCGGAGCAGGCGGTGCACCCCCGGCGGCGGCAGGCGGTTGAGTCCTTTGCGGCCCCGCGCGGCTTGTTTGGCGGGCGCGACGCGCGGCAGCACGGCGTACTCGCGCCCGTCGGGCCGGGTGACATCCCCCTCAAAGAGGCCGCCGTGGTCGGTCACGCCCAGCCGCACCCCCTCGAAGCGGATCACGCCCAGGGACGGCGCCCCGAGGTCGTACTCCAGCACCACGGGTTCGGCGCCCGGACTGAGCGTGAACACCGCCTCGAACGACCCCGTCGCCGGGGCCACTGCCTCGACGCGCGGCAAATCCGCCGGTCGCCAGTCGGTCAGGTGCACGCGCACGTGCCGGCCGGCGGCGGGCGGCGTGACCGTCAGTCGCACCGTGGCGGGGACGCCGGCCCAGAGCGTCGGCACCGACCGGCCCCCCTGCAAGAGTTCGCGCTTCACGACCGCGTTGGACAAGGTGGCGGCGTGCCGGCAGAACGCCGCGTACTCGAACAGCAGGTAGAACACCAGTGCTAGGCCCGCCAGACCCAGCGCCGCGCCCCGCCCGGCGAGCGGCACCGCGCCCAGGAACACCAGGAGTGCAGCCGCGCCGGCGAGTCGGGTTCCGCGCGCGCTCAGCATCAGGGCGGTTCCGAAGGCAGTGGCGGGTCAGTCAGTCTACGGATTCGCGCTGGATGCCGCCCCTACGCCGTCGCCAGTACCGGCACGCGCTTCAGCAGCTCGCCGACCACCGC
>CAXTPM010000815.1:0-2087 GCA_964245865.1 uncultured Fimbriiglobus sp.
GCAAGGCCAGGGCGGTCCTGGCCCACTGCCGGGAGCCGGGGGAGCACGCCCGCGGGTGCTGGGTGCTCGACCTGTGCCTGGGGAAGGGCTAACGCGCCCTACTGCTGGTCCAGCGACCCGCTCAGCCTCGTGGAATCCTGGCCCCCCAGGATGGGGTCGCTCTGGATGGCCTGGCACCCGCAGGCGGCCAGAAGCAGCAGGACGGCGATCAGACGCATGGCGGCACCTCGCGGGGGGCGGACGCGTACCCGGAGTACGGGGGCGGAGTCAAGACGGAAACCGCTTGCCGACGGCGGCGAAGTGTGGTTATCTCGCAAACAAGAAGGCCACCGGGGTTTCCCCAGTGGCCCGGATGTCGAAGGTTTCGCCGCCGGTTCGACACCACTGCTCCAGGTTTGCCACAGTTGGCCCCGACAGTCAAGCAGTTTCGGCACGGGCGGCGGCGATAGCTGCCCCACCGCCTTGCAGACCGGCGCCCGGAACGTGACGGGGCGGTCTCGCCGCAGCACGATACCGACGAAATGTGACGCCGCCCCCGCGACTGTCCTGCCGGGGGCCGGCAGTGAACCGTTGCCCCGAAAGGGGGAGCGGCCGGAAGGAGAGAGGGCGATCGATCAACCTGCCCAATCAGCTATGTAAGCAGCCTTCGCAAGCCAGACGCTCGTACCGCGACTCACGACTCGGCGGCACCGCGGCCTCTCAAGCGGATGCGCTAGACCCGCGTCCGTTTGCCAGGGAGCAGCACGCCCGCCAGCGATCTACGATCTAGCGGCACTTGCGAGTCACTCCCCCCTGCTCAGCACGAAGAAATAGTGCGTTGCGAACTGCGCGGACCCGGAGACCGGCTCGAAGGGTATGCAGTCGTCCACGGCGAGTCCGGCCGCGGACGCCGCCCCCCGCACGTCCGCCGGGTCGAGGGGGATGCGGCGGTGCGTCTCGACGCCCGAGGGCAGGAGGGCGGCCGAAGTCTCCCGGCGGCTGTCCGGGTCGTAGGAGAAGCGGAGGGCGAACCGCGTCCCGCCCGCCACGACGTGGAGGTAGTGGCCGGACAGGAGTCGCATCCCGAACTCGGTGGTGGTGTCGAACGCGAACACCCCGCCCGGCCGGAGGTGGTCCCGGACGGCGGCGAGCGCCCGGCCCAACTCCGCGCGGTCGGCCACGTAGTTGATCGAGTTGGAGGAGCAGACGGCGGCGTCGAACCGCCGGCCGAGGTCGAACCCGCCGAACTCGCCGCAGTGGAAGGTGGTGCTCGGTGCGAGGTCGCTTCGCCGCCGCGCGACCGCCAGCATCGGCTCGCTCGCGTCGAGCCCGGCGACTTCTGGGAACCGCCGGGCCAGGCGGGCGGTGAGCGTCCCGGTGCCGCAGGCGATGTCCAGCACCGACCGGACTTCGGCGCCCCGACGCCTGGCGAGGGCGGCCAGGAACTGCGGGTACCCCGGCAAGTTCTGCGAATTGTACTCGTCCCACAGCGGGGCCAACCCCTGGTACGGGTCGAGGACGGCGCCGGCGGCCTCGGCCGCGGCGAGTTCCGGGAAGCGGAGGTGGGTGTCCAGCAGCATCCCGTGCCGGGGCATCAGGAGGGGCCGGAGCAGCGACTCCTTGGCCCTCCGCATCCGCCACTCCTGCCAGGCGCGCCTCAGCATAATCGCCCAACCCCTCGAACACGTCCGCCGCTACCGGGTGGCGGCGTACGCGAACCCCGCCGCTACGAGCGCCGCCGCGAGGCCGAGGATCACGGCGCGCCGGCTGCTGCGCGACGCCGCGTAGGCCGCCTCGTCCAGGTAGTACGACCCCGCCCCGCCCTCCAGGACCGCGCCCCGCCGCCGGAGCCTATGCAGCGCGAGGCACGTTCGGGCTGATGTCGATCCCGTACCGCTCTTTGATGTGCGCGGCGCCCGCCTGGGGCATCGCCACCCCGCCCCGGATCGCCGCCCGCACCGCGTCCATCTTGCTCATCGCCGGGGCGTCCGTACTGCCGTCGGTCTTCGTCTTGGCCAAGGGTCACCTGAGTAGTGTTCGTCGGTGGGCGTGTGGATAGCTTACGAACCCAACCCGCGCTTGACCGAACCCCAGCCCTGTGGGGGTAT
>CAXTPM010000816.1:0-683 GCA_964245865.1 uncultured Fimbriiglobus sp.
ACCGCCGGCACCGCCCACACCGCGCCCGAGGCCAGCGGCCCCGTCGCGGCCTCGAGCGTGCCGAGCACCGCCCGCGCCCGCTCCAGCACGCACGCCGGCATCCCCGCCAACTTGGCGACGTGGATGCCGAAACTCTTCTGGGCTGATCCCGGCGCGATCGAGTGCAGGAACACCACGTCGTCGGCCGTCTCGCGCACCTCGACGGTGTAGTTCCGCAGCCTCGGCAGCGTACCGGCCAACTGCGCGAGTTCGTGGTAGTGCGTGGCGAACAGCGCCCGGCACCCGACCGAGTCGTGCAGGTATTCGGTGATCGCCCACGCCAAGCTCACGCCGTCGTAGGTACTCGTCCCCCGGCCGATCTCGTCCAGGATGACCAGACTGCGGCTCGTCGCGTTATTCAAGATGTTCGCCGCCTCGGTCATCTCGACCATGAACGTCGATTGACCGCGGCTGAGTTCGTCCGACGCCCCGACGCGGGTGAAGATGCGATCCGTCAGCCCGACCCGCGCCGACTCGGCCGGTACGAAGCTGCCGACGTGCGCCAGAATCGTTACCAGGGCGACTTGGCGGATGAACGTCGATTTGCCGCTCATGTTGGGGCCGGTGACGAGCCAGAACACCCCCTCGGCGGGGTGAAAGCGGATGTCGTTGGGCACCACCGTCCCCGCGGGGAGTGTGAGGTC
>CAXTPM010000816.1:693-2071 GCA_964245865.1 uncultured Fimbriiglobus sp.
TGGGTGCCGCGCCGCGACCACCTCCAAGACCGGCTCGTCGGTGATGGAAGGCCGCACGTAGTTGCGGCTCGCCGCGAGTTCCGCCAGCGCGGCGAGGAAGTCGAGGGTGGCCAGCACCTCGGCGGTTTGCAAGAGGCGCGCCGACTGCGCCGCGACCGACTCGCGCAGTTGGCTGAACAGGTCGAACTCGAGCGCCTGGCTGCGCTCCTGGGCGGTGACGACCTTCTCCTCGTACTCCTTCAGTCGGGGCGTGCTGAAGCGCTTGGCGTTCTTCAGCGTCCGCTCGTGCACGTAATCGGTCGGCACGCGCGTCTCGTTGGCGTTGGTGATCTCGATGTAGTAGCCCATCACGTCGGTGAAGCCCACTTTGAGGCTCGTGATGCCGGTGCGGGTGATCTCCTGCGCCTGGTAGCGCGCGATCCAGTCGCGGCCGTCGCGCGCGAGCTTGCGCAGCTCGTCGAGTTCGGCGTGGAACCCCTCGCGGATCACGCCGCCCTCCTTGGCGGAGTACGGCGGGTCATCGACGAGGGCCGATTCGAGCGAAGCCCGCAAGTCGGGGCAGAGTTCCAGGCGGTGCTCGAGGTCGTTCAGCAAGAGCGACCGGCGGGCGGTGAGCTGGGCCTTCAGGGGCGGCAGCAGTTTGAGCGTGCGCGCGATCGCCGACAAGTCTTTGGGCGTGGCGCGGGCCGTCACCGACCGGGCGGCGAGGCGCTGGAGGTCCGAAGTCGCCTCCAGGCGACTTCGCAAAGTCTGGCGCGCGCCGTGGTCGCGGACGAACTCCTCCACCGCGTCGAGCCGCGCCACGATCGTCGGCCGGTCGCACAAGGGGGCCAGGATCGCATCATGGAGGTGCCGCGCGCCCATCGGCGTGACGGTGCGGTCCAAAGTATCCAGCAAGCTGCCGGCGCGCACGTTGTCGCGCAGCGTGCGCGTCAACTCCAGGCTGCGCCGCGTCACCTCGTCGAGCACCAGGTGGCACTCGGGGCGGTGCGGCGTCAGCCGGCCGAGGTGCGCCAGACTCGCTTTCAGCGTCTCCTGCAGGTAGCTGAGGAGTGCCCCGGCGGCGGCGAGGGCGGGCTGGCCGTCGCGGAAGCCGAAGCCGGCGAACGTCGCCACCTTGAAGTGCGCCTTCAAGAGATTGGCGGCGGTGGCGGGGTCGAACGTCCACGCCGGCCGGGCCACCTGCGAACTCGGCAGCGCGCCGCCGGAGTCGCGCCCCAGCTCCTCGGCGCGGTCGTCGGGCAACAAACATTCGACCGCGCCCAGGCGCGCCACCTCGTCGCCCAACTGCTCGGCACTCACGTCCGCGGCGTGGAAACTCCCGGTGGAAAGGTCCGCCCACGCGAGTCCGTAGCACTGGCCCAGCCGGGGGGCGACC
>CAXTPM010000817.1:0-1126 GCA_964245865.1 uncultured Fimbriiglobus sp.
AGCGCTGGGCGAGCGGCGGGCAGTTCGACTTGCCACTCGTGGTGATGACGCCTTCCGGTGCGGGCATCCGCGGCAGCCTGTACCACTCGCACAGCTTCGAGAGTTGGGCGAGCCGACTGGCGGGGTGGAAGGTCGTCGCGCCGTCGAACCCGCTGGACGCCTACGGGCTGATGCTCTCGGCCATCGCCGACCCGAACCCCGTGATGGTGCTGCTGCCGAAGGCACTGTTGCGCGTCAAAGGCACCCCCGAACAACGCCTGCCGGGCGAGCCGTCGGACGCCGAGGAGTTGTCGCGCCGCATCGACGCGCCGGTGGGGGACCGCTCGCAGTGGGCGCCGCAGTGGCCGGCGATGGGGCCGCACTTCGTGCCGATCGGCAGCGCGGCGAAGGTGCGCGCCGGCGACTCGGCCACGGTGATCAGCTACGCCCGGCACCTGCCCTTGTGCGCGCAGGCCGCCGACATGGTGGCCGAATCGACGGGGCACCGCGTCGATGTCATCGACCTGCGCAGCATCTTCCCCTACGACTGGGCGATGGTCTCCGAGAGCGTAAGTCGCACCGGGCGCCTGCTGATCGTGAACGAGGACACCGAGGTGACGAACTTCGGCGAGCACCTGCTGCGCCGCGTGGTGGAGGAGCACTTCTACGAGTTGCTGGTGAAGCCGCGCCTGCTGATGGGGCAACATGTGCCGGGGGTGGGACTGAACCAGGAGTACGAGCGGGCGACGGTGCCGCAGTTGGAAGGGATTCGATTGGCGATGGAGGAGTTGGTGGGGGAGTTGGCCTGAGCGGCGGAGCCTCCGCTCAGGCCCGCCCCAGCCCCGCCCGCAGCGCCCCGTCCAGCGTCGGGTGCAGGAACTCGAACCCGCTCCCCGCAAGCACCCCCGGCGCCGCGCGCTGACTCGCCAACAGCGCCGCGTCGGCCAGCTCGCCGAACATTAGCCGTAGGGCCGTGCCAGGGAGCGTCAGCGCGAACGGCCGGCCCAGCACGCTCGCCAGAGTCCGGCCGAACTCCCGGTTGGTGACGGGGTTCGGCGCCACCAGGTTCACCGGCCCGTTGAGTGTCGACGTGAGCAAACAGTGGTGGATCGCGGCGACCTCGTCATCCAGACTGATCCAGCTTAGG
>CAXTPM010000817.1:1136-2069 GCA_964245865.1 uncultured Fimbriiglobus sp.
CTGCCATCGCCCAGCACCGCGCCGCCGCCGGCCTTGAACGCGGGGAGTTGCTTCGCCAACGCCCCGCCCGTCGGGGTGAGCACGACGCCGGTGCGCAGGTGGACGACCCGCACGCCGGCGTCCTCGGCCGGCTTGGTCGCCGCCTCCCACTCGGTGCCGACATCCGCGAGGAAGTCACAGCCGTGGCTAGCCGATTCGCTCAGCACCTCGTCGCCGCGACTGCCGTAGATGCCGACGGCCGAGCCGCTGAGCAGGGTTTTGACGCCGGCCTCGGCGCAGGCTCTCGCCACGGCCCCCGTCGGCCCGACGCGGCTGGAGCGGATGCGCGCCTTCTTCGCCGCGCTCCAGCGCCCCTCGGCCACCCCGTCGCCGGCGAGGTGGATCACCGCGTCCACGCCGTGCAGTGCCTTCGCGTCGAAGCGGGCGAAGTCGATCACGCGCGCCTCGCTGCCGTCGAGCCGCGGCTTCGGCTCCGGCGACCTCACGAGGCGGATCACTCGGTGGCCTAGCGCCCCGAGCATCGGGCAGAGCGCGCCGCCGATCACGCCGTTCGAGCCGGTGACGGCGACCGTCAGGCGCGGCCCGCCGAGCTTGGCGTCGCGCGCCAGGTCGCTCTGGGTGATCGCGTGGCGGAAGCGGAACATCGCGTCGAGTTTCGAGCGCACCAGCCCGCCGCCGAACAGGCGCCCCACTGGGCCGAGCGGCACGCGGTATTCGATGGAGTCGCGCAGCGTCGAAGTCGTCGGCGAAGTCGCCACGAACGAGTGCGTGTGCGTCCACTCGGCGAACGGCCCGGCAAGCTGGCGGTCGCGGAACTGCACGCCGGGGACCACGTCGAAGTGTTCGGCGAGCCACGTTTTGCCCACGGGTCCGAGGATTTTGGCGCGGATACTCACGCGCAACTGCTCGAACGGCCCCTCGACCGCGACCACC
>CAXTPM010000818.1:0-2067 GCA_964245865.1 uncultured Fimbriiglobus sp.
GCGTTCAGCGCCGACGGCATCGCGCTCGGGGCCGGCGGCGACTTCCTGTACTACTGCCCCCTGGCGAGCCGCCGGCTGTACCGGGTGCCGTCGGCGGCGCTGCTCGACCCAGCCGCGTCCGACGCCGCCGTCGGGCAGTTGGTCGAGGCGCTGCCGCTGCGGCCGTTCGCCTCCGACGGCCTGGAGTCCGACGCCCAGGGCCGGCTGTACCTCACCGACTTCGAGCACAACGCGGTCATGCGCCGCGCCGCCGACGGCCGGTACGAGACTGTCGCCCACGACCCGCGCCTGTTGTGGCCCGACACCCTCTCGCTCGCGGCCGACGGCTACCTGTACGTTACGGCGAACCAGTTGCACCGGCAGAAGCAGTACCACGCCGGGAAGGACTTGCGCGAGAAGCCGTATGTGCTGTTCCGCGTCAAGACCGACGGCACGCCGGTCGCGCTCGGCGGGGCGAAGTAGCCCGCCCGACCCGACCGCGCCGCTAGCCGTCGCGCGTGCTCACCCGCCAGCACGCCAGCCCCAGGCACAGGCCGATGAACGCCAGCGACACGCCCACCGTGGCGCCCCAACTCGGGCGGGCCTTGTCGAGTCCGTTCTGCTTCAGCTCGAAGTCGGTGAGTACCCCTTGCGCGATAGCCTCGATCATGCGGTCGTCGAGGTCGTAGGTGCGCGGCGAGACGGCGTGCAGGCCGTTCACGATGTTCACCAGCACGGGGTTGAACTCGCGCACCCCGCCGCGCCGGCTGCGGGCGACTTCGGCCGCGTCGCCGGGGTCGCTGTCGTCGCCGCGCGCCTGGTCCTGCACCTTGGCGAGTTGCTCGTCGGCCTGGGCGATGGTGTTGTAGCCCCAGCCGATGACGAAGAATACCGCCCACGCCACTAGCGTGGCGAGGATCGCCATGAGCGTGCTGCGCGTCAGCGCCGCGGCGAGCGTGGAGACGGCGTAGAGGACCGCGAAGTAGAACGTCATCAGCGGGATGATGAGCAGGAACTTCGGCGACCAGAACCCGGTACGCAGGCCGAGCGCGACATAGATGCTGCCGACCATGATGGTCATCAGAATCGTTACGAAGATCAGTCCGCCGAGGTACTTGTACACCAGCAGTTCCGAGCGGCCGATGGGTTTCGAGATCATCAGGTCGATGGCGCCCTTTTGCAACATGTTGGGGATGAACCCGGCCGTAATCACGATGCTCACGAGCAGCACCGCGAGCGACCCGACATCGTTGATGAGGCGCTTCTCGATGGTGTAGGTGCCCTCACGAAGCGAATAAGTTTGGAACCAGTCGAACGCGAACAGCACACTCGGCTGGTGCGGCCACGAGAGCGGGTCTTTGATCTTGGTCCCCTTGGTCTCGATGCGGAAGCGGCGCTCGTAGCGCCCGTCGTCGCCGAGTTTGGCGGCGTCGGGGGCGGGCGGCTGGGCCTTCGCCGGGCGCACGTTTTCCAGGTACGGCGCCATCGCGCCCAGCAGGTTCGCGGCGCGGCGGGCGGTGACGGGGAACGCCGCGTTGCCGTTGCCGTTCTCGATGCGCTCGAAGGCTTTCTTGGTGGTTTCGAACACGAAGTCGAAGCTGTAGTCGCTCTTCCAGTAGTTCTCCGGGTCCGCGACGGTCACGTTCTCGATCTTTAGCACCGGGCGCCCGAGGTTGGGGTCGAACCCGACGAGCTTGCCGAACAGCCCGACCTTGCCGTTCAGATCGCCTTCGAGCGTCACCGGCTTAAAGCCGATGCTCGCCACCAGCGCCACGAGCAACAGTGTGAGCACGGCCATCGCGGGGATGACCCAGGTGGCGGTCGCCTCGCGGTACGAGTCGCGCAGGATCGCAATCAGCTTGTGCATGGCTACTCGGGTTCCTCGATGCGGGACGCGCGGACGGGGGCGGCGCGGCGACTTTCCGTCGGCCGACTGGTGCGGTGCTGGCTGGCCTCGCGGCCGGGGCGGGTTTCCACCAGATCAACGAATACGTCTTCCAAGGATTGTTTGCGCTCGACCAAATGGCGCAGGTGCAAGCCCTCGGCCACCAGCAGTTGCACCACGCGGTCGATGGCGCGCTCGTCGTG
>CAXTPM010000819.1:0-2056 GCA_964245865.1 uncultured Fimbriiglobus sp.
CGTCGCCGCGCGGGGGGCGCTCGTCTGCCTGCCGCCGCTCGCGGCGTACCTGAGCCTGGTGGCGGCGCGCTACCGGCAGAAGCGCCCGACGGTGGTCGGAGGCGTGGCCGAGTTCCTGACGCTTTTGAGCGGGCTGGCCGGGTTCGCGCTGGTCTTCGGCCTGCTGCTGCTCACGCTGGTGCAGTCCGACCCCCGATTGCTCGCCCGCGGCCCGTTCGCCCGGCTCCCGGCGGTGTGGGGACTCGACCGCGTCGCCTGGACCGTCGCCGCGCTGGGCTACGCGCTCGCCCTCGGCGGGCTGGTGGCCCGCGCCCTGAAGTCCCGCGGCGGCACGCTCTCGGTCACGAACGCCGACCCCGCCGCGCTCGACCGGGCTGTGGGCGAAGTCCTCGGCGCGGTCGGGGCGCCGGCCGAGCGCTTCGGGGATGTCTGGGCCTCCGAGCGCGAGCTAGTGGCCGTCGAGCGGAACCCGAGTCTCGCGCACGCCACGGTGCGCATTCTTACCCCCGATGTGCGGCTGCGCGAGGAGTTGCTGCGGCGCTTCGGCGAGGCGCTGCCGGGCCTGCCCCCCGCCCCGGAGTCGCTGCGCGGCGGCGCGGCCTGGCTCTCCCTCGCAGCGAGGCTCTGCGGCGGGGTGGCGCTGGCGGCGTTCGGTCTCCTGGCGTACTTCGAGTTCCTGCGCGCCGGGTAAACTGGGCAAGCAATGCGGCTTGCGCCGACGATCAGTGTACCGCCGAACCGGCCCGACGCCGAAAACCGGCGCCACTCTCGGCGAGGTCTGCCGATGCAAAGGGCTAGCCCCGCCGGCACCGCGACCGGCCCCCTTTCGCAAGGACGCGACCCATGAAGCGATACCTTTTGGCCGTGATCGTCGCCGGCGGGGCGTTTGCCTCGACCGCGAGCGCCCAGTTCGGCGGGATGCCCCCGCAGATGATGCAACAGAACCCCTACGCGCAGCAGGGCGGCGCCATCCCTGGCATGCCCGGCGAGGCGGTCGAGGAGAAGGCGCCCGTCGGCCACCGCTTCGGCCTCGCGCCGAACCTGCGCAAGCTGATCTTCTGGCGCGACAACGCCGGCTCGTGCCGCAGTTGCGACGAGCAGCCCCGCCACGGCCACGGCGGTCACCACGGGCACAGCGGCGCCCCGGTGAACCCCGGCGCCGGCGTCCCCGGCTACCCCGGCTCGGGCGTGCAAACCCCCGGCACGCTGGTGTTCCCGCAGCACCCGTTCATCCGCAGCCCGCGCGACTTCTTCATGCAGGACGTGGGCAAGTAGGTCGCTGCGCTCGAATTGTGAAGTGCGAAAGGAAGAGGGGACGGGCCGAAGCCTGCCTCCTCTTCCTTTCGCACTTCGCACTTTTTTGCTCACTTCCCGTTATTGGCCCGCTCCAGTTCCTGAATGTACCCCAGCGCCTCGTCCACACTGCACACCGCCGCGCCCGGCTTGCGGCCCTCGAGGTCGCACTGGTTGAGCAGCATCAAGTCGTCGTAGTCCGGGTGCGCCTCTAATTTCGCGCGCTGCCGCCGGCCGAGGGTGCCGGCGCGCAGCTCGTGCGCGTCCATGTGGTGCGCGATCAAGAAGTGCGTGCGCTCGGTGACAAACCCCTCGAGCGCTTCGAGGCCGGCCGTCACGTGGTCGTGCCGGTCGATCGCCTTGCCGATGTCGTGCAGGAGTGCCGCGAGCAGGAACTCCTCGTCGTAGGGAGAGGCGTCGCGGGCGCGCTCGAACACCTGCAAACTGTGGTAGAGCGCGTCCCCCTCGGGGTGGAACTTGGCCCCCTGCTTGACCGCCTCCAAGGGGGCGAGTAGTAGGCGGAAGATGGGGTACGGGTCGCCCGACTGCTCGACCTCCTCGAGTGCCGCGTCGGGGTCGAACCCAGGGTACTCGGCGCGCAGCAAATACTCGAGTTCGGCGATCGAGGCGCGCTCGATCGCCTTGCCGGTGATGCTCGACTTGAACACGATGTGCGCCTCGTCCTCGGCGTACACGGTGAGTTCGTAGGTGTAGGTGTCGTACACGTGAATGTGGCGGTAGGTGCGCGTGGTGCCGTACTTGG
>CAXTPM010000820.1:0-2051 GCA_964245865.1 uncultured Fimbriiglobus sp.
CGTCCGGGGGACCGGCGGCAGGCCAAGACCGTCGGCGCCGTGCGGGCGTACGCCTACCTCTGCGGGGCCTCGGAGGTCGGCCCCGAGCACCTGGAGGTGGCGCGGCACTGCCTGTGGGACGACCCCGAGGAGCAGCCCCAGAAAGTCGCCCAGGTGATCGCCAAAATCGCCAGCCCGCCGGGGATGCGCGTCGCGCAGCTGCTGCTCGAAGCCGAGGAGGTCGCCTCCCCGGTGGACGCCCGCAGCCTCGCGGATGCCGCCAGGGCCGCCGCGAAGCTCGCCGAGATCGACCGGCAGCTCGCCGCGCTCAAGGGGTGCAGCCGGGCCGAGGGGGCCCGCGCCCACGTCAAGGACCAGCTCCGCGCCCTCAAACTCGCCAGCATCGAGGCCGTCTAGCCGCGCAAGTAACCCGACCCGAAACCGGAGGAGGAATGGACCACGACGACCTGCTGAAACTACTCGACCTGGGCGCGGAACCAACCCGCCCACCCGCCTCTGCCCGGCCGGCCGCGACGGAGCCCGAGGCCGCAAGCCCCACTGCCTTCGAGGTAGACGCCTGGGGCCTCAGGCGCGGCCGCGACCTCGCCGCCGAGAGCGAGCGGCTCAAGGGCTCGGGGGCCGACGAGTTCGCGGCCGCGGACTTCTTCTGCGCCGCGTTCGACCCCGGCCCCGTGCTCCTGGGCTCCTGCGCCGACCCCCGCCGCCGGGAGTTCCTGGCGCAGTTGCTCGCCACCCCCGAGTACCGCTCGCTGCACGAGGACACGCAACTCGACGACACCGCCGCGGCAATTGCGGCGGGGCACTTCGCCGCCCAGTGCGCCGAACTCACGAAAAGGAAAGGAGACGAGAAGATCGCGGCCGGGGGCGAACTGAGGCGCGAACTGGCGGCGCGCGGCGCGGCGGGCCGCGCCGCGTCGGAAGCGGCCGCCGAGGTCGCCGGGCTGCGCGACGCCTCGGCGGCGCTGGGCGTCGGGCCGGGGTCGCCGGGTGCGAGCGACCCCAGGGCGGTGGCCGAACTCTTCCGCCGAGTCCGCGCCGACCCCGCCCTCAGGAGGATCTGCGAGCTCGCCGGCCGCTTCCGCCGCGTGGCGCAGTCGAGGCAGAGGACGAAGACCAGCCACGGCGTGGACGACGTGGTCGGGGTCGAGCCCGGCGGCGACATCGCCCGGCTGCTGCCCTCGGAGCTGCTCAGGCTCGCGGCGCCCGAGCTCGAACTCGACGCCCTGCGCCGGGTCGTCGAGCGCCAGGCGCTCTGCCTGGAGTACCGCGCAGCGGAGCCCACCGGCAGGGGCCCGGTGGTGGTGTGCGTGGACGAGTCGGGGTCGATGGAGGGGGCGAAGTGCCACGCCGCCAAGGCTCTGGCCCTCGCGCTCGCCTGGGTCGCGCGGCACCAGGGGCGGTGGTGCGCGCTGGTCGCCTACTCGGGCGACTCGGGCGAGCGGCTCCTGGCCCTCCCCCCCGGCCGCTGGGACGAGTCGAAGTTGATCGCCTGGCTGTCGGCCTTCATCGGGGGCGGCTCGGACATCGACGTGCCGGTGCGGGGGGCGCCCCGCATCTTCGCCGAACTCGGGGCGCCCCCCGGCGTTACCGACCTGGTATTCGTGACCGACGCGAGGTGCCGCCTGCCCGCCGGGGTCACCAAGACGTTTCTCGACTGGAAGCGCTCGGCCGAGGTCCGGCTAGTCAGCCTGGTGATCGACAGCCCCCCCGGCGACCTCGCGCTGGTGAGCGACGAGGTCCACCTGGTGACCTCGCTCGACCCCGCCTGCGGCGCCGCCGGGCGGGTGCTGTCGATCTAACACCTCGCCGCCCGCCGCCCCCGGACACGGTGTCCGGCCGGCGCGGACTCGATTTTCACTTTTCGGACCACGCGTGCCCCGCGCCTCTTGCGTGAGGGCCGCGCCTTCGTTCGCACCCCCCGGAGACTTTCACCATGACCGCCGCGCCTTCGTTCTCTCCGGCGCCGTACGCCGCCCCGCCCCCGACGACGGCCAATCGCCTCCTGGGCGAGGTGATCGCCTGGGCGTGCCCCGGCGTGCGCGTCACCCACC
>CAXTPM010000821.1:0-2050 GCA_964245865.1 uncultured Fimbriiglobus sp.
ATGTCAATGTGGTACTCTAGCCAGCTGAGCTAAACGTCCGTCGTTCTCTTTTTAGCCGGCCCCCGGCCGCGTGTCAAGCCCTTCGCGCCGGCGGTGCTAGCCGCGCACCTGGCCCGTGCCGCGCAGGAGGTACTTGGTGGTGGTCAGTTCCTCCAGGCCGCAGGGGCCGCGGGCGTGGAACTTGTCGGTGCTGATGCCGATCTCCGCGCCCAGGCCCAATTCGTACCCGTCGTGGAACCTCGTACTCGCGTTCACGGCCACCGCCGCGCTATCGACCTCGCGCTCGAAGCGCGCCGCACTCGCCGCCGAGTCGGTGACGATCGCCTCGGTGTGACCGCTCGAATACTCGGCAATGTGCGCGAGCGCCGCGCCCAGGTCCGGCGTGACGCGCACCGCGAGCGTGAGGGCCAGGAACTCCTCGGCGTAGTCCGCGTCGGTGGCGCTGGCCATCGCCACCTCAGGGGCGAGCCGGCGCGACTCGGCGCAGCCGCGCAACTCCACGCCGTTCGCCACTAGCTCCGCCGCCAGAGCGGGCCAGTACCGGGCGGCGAACCCGGCGTGCAAGAGCAGCGTCTCGGCGGCGTTGCACACACCCGGCCGCTGGCACTTCGCGTTCACCACGATCGCACTCGCCATAACCGGGTCGGCGCCGGCGTCGATGTAGACGTGGCAGTTGCCGCGGTAGTGCTTCAGTACGGGCATCTTCGCCTCGGCGGCGACGCGGCGGATCAGGCTCTCGCCGCCCCTGGGGATGCACAGGTCGATGTTGGCCGCGTCGGCCAGATAATACCCCACGGCCGCGCGGTCGCTCGTGGCGACCAGTTGCACCGCGTCGGCGGGCAGGCCGAAGCGCGGCAGGCTCCCGGCGAGCACGGCGTGCAGCGCGGCGTTGGTGCGCGCCGCCTCCTTGCCGCCGCGCAGGATTACCGCGTTGCCGCCCTTCACGCACAGGGCCGCCGCGTCGGCGGTCACGTTGGGCCGGCTCTCGTACAGGAAGAAGATCACCCCCAACGGCGCGCGGACTTTCAGCACCTCCAGCCCGCTGGGGCGGCGCCCGCCGGAGACGACCGCGCCCACGGGGTCGGGCAGCGCCGCCACCTGCCGCAGCCCCTCGATCACCGCGCCGAGGCGGGCGGGTGTCAGGGTCAGTCGGTCGAGGGTGGCCGTCGGCAGGTCGGTCGCGGCGGCGAGATCGGCGCGGTTGGCGCTCAGCACCCCGTCGCGCGCCGGGCCGGCGAGGTCGGCGGCGCAGGCGAGTAGCCAGGCGTTCTTGGGCGCCGTGTCGATCGTCGCAAGCCGTCGTGACGCGGTCCTAGCTTGACTAGCCACACGACGGCACTCGACGGCCAAAGCATCGTGCGAGATCATAGACTCACTCATGGCGTGCGACGGCCTCCGCGAGCAGCACCGCGTCCCGGCTCTCGGCGATGTCGTGGGTGCGCAGCACCTGCACCCATCCGCGCGCCAGGCCCGGCATCACGGCGAGCGCCGACGCGCAGGCGCGATCCGCCACCGCCCGGCCGGTGATCGTACCCAGGAACCCCTTGCGCGACACCCCCAGGCACACGGGCCGGCCGTGGCTCTGGAAGGCGCCCAACCCGGCGAGCAGCGCCAGGTTGTGGTCGAGTGTTTTGCCGAAGCCGATTCCGGGGTCGAGCGCGACTCGCTCGGGGTCGATGCCCGCGTCGGCGAGGGCGTTCAGGCGCCCGGCGAAGTAGGCGTCGATCTCGCCGACGACATCGCCGTAGACGGGGTTTCGCTGCATCGTTTTGGGCGAGCCTTGCTTGTGCATGACGATTGCCGCGGCGCCGGTGCGGGCCACCACGCCGATCATTTCGGGGTAGTCGGTCATCCCCGAAATGTCGTTGACGACTGCCGCGCCGCAGTCGAAGCACGCGGCGAACACCTCGGGGCGCGTGGTGTCGATCGACAGCGGCGCCGGCGCCTGCCGGGAGAGTGCCCGCACCACCTGTAGGAGCCGGGCGAGCTGGAGTTCCGGCGGCACGGGGTCGGACCCCGGCCGGGTCGATTCGGCGCCGAGGTCGATCAG
>CAXTPM010000822.1:0-2048 GCA_964245865.1 uncultured Fimbriiglobus sp.
CGAGCCGGCAGCTAATAAATAGGATGCGTATTACGCAGTTGGTATTCGGGGGAGCTTGCGCTCTGGGCCTTTCGGGCCTACGGTTGGGGCATGAGCGCGCCCAAGGTCGGCCCGGACGACTACGCGGACTTTCTCACCGCCGCCCCCGAGGCGTACCCCGCCGCCGAGGCCCGCACCCAGGCCGGGGCGGGCGGCGCCCTGGCCGTGGACGACCCCACGCCCGGCGGGCCCCACGCCACTTCGACCGGACTGGCCGGTCGCCACCGGCCCCGGCTGGGGTCCAGCCGGCCGGCCGCGGTCGGCCGTGGCCGCCCCCAGGCGCCCGAGGACACGCCGGCGTCGGCGCCGGGGGCGCGGCTGCCGGGGTCCGGCGAGGTCGGGGTGCTCGGGGTGGCCGCCCGAGACGGCGGCACCGACCACTCCGCGGCCGGTCCATCGCCGGGCCGCGATACAGGCTCCCGCCACCCGCAACTGCGTAACACCTATTGCTGCCCTGCGTCCAAGCCGGCGACAACCTCATGAGCGCGCGCAGCCGCCACACCGGCGGGGTCAACGCGGCGCGGTGCGACGGCTCGGTCGGCTTCTTCACCAACTCGGTCAGCGCGGTCACCTGGAAAGCCCTCGGCACCGCCACCCACGGGGAGGTCATCAGTGAGTAACCGCCCCCGCAGTCTTGCTTCGGTCGCACTCGGTTTCTTATTCCTGGCGGGCGGTTGCGGTGGCCCGCCCCGCGCGCAAGTGACCGGCCGCGTCACGCTCGACGGCGTACCGGTCGAGAACGGCATCATCCAGTTCTACCCGATCGGCGGGTCGGGCCAGAGCGCCGGCGGCGGCATCGAGAACGGCGTCTACAAGCTCGACGCTTCCCCCGGCGAGATGACCGTCACCATTAACGCCTCGAAGGTCGTCGGCAAGAAAAAGATGTACAACACCGCCGACAGCCCAGTCGTCGATCAGCTCGCGGAACTCATCCCCACCGAGTACAACACGACCAATAAGCTGCGGGCGACGCTCAAAGCCGGGGCAAATGAGAACATCGATTTCGACCTCAAGAGCAAGAAGTAGGCATGAGCGGGGGGGAGCAGTAGTCCGGCCGCGTGATAGACTGACACCAGCCCGCCACCAATCCCGCACGCGCCCCCCCCGTTATGGCCGATCCCGCCGACGCCCTCCGCCCCTTATTCGATCGACTGACCGCGTACCTCGCCGCGCGTCCAGAGCTGCGCTCCGAGGTCGCCGCGAGGTACGCGGGCCGTGGCCGAGTGGGCCGGGGCCGAGAGTCCGGCGACCGAGCCGGCCCGCCCGGCGCCGGGTCCGCCCTCGCCGGAGGTGCCGCCCCCGCCGCCCACTCCGGTAGTGGAGCGCCCGGCGGTGGTGCCGATCCCGGCCGACCTCCGCATCCCGATCCGCTCGGCGGTCGAGAGCACCCCCGCCTACGCCTTCGCCGCCCCGCCCCGCGCCCCGGAGGTGCCCCTTTCGGCCGTGGCCGCGCGCTGCCGGCTCGAGGCCGAGGCGGCGCGGCACCTGGCCGAGCGGGGGGCGGGCGGGCGCGACGGCCGGGCGGAGTTCTTCGCCCGCGCCTCGGGGCTGTCGGACTGCTACCTGTGGCTGTTCGACGGGATGGAGCCGCCGCCGCCGCGGACCTGCTGGGTGTGTGGCTGGCGCTGCCCCCCGAGGCCCAGGACGCCGCCGCCTCAGACGTACTGCACGCCGCCGCCCACGCCCAGTCGTGCCTCTACGCCGCGACCGCCGAGGCCGGCAAGGAGCGGCCCGACTACGACCAGCTCGCGCTCTTCCAACTGGTGCGCGACGAGGCCCGCGAGCGCGGCGTGTTCGTCTCGCGCCACCTCAGCCGCGACCACCCCGCCGGCCCCGGTGACGGGCCGCTGGTGGGCGCGCGACTCGGCGAACTCGCCCAGAAACTGCGGCGACCCGCCGACCCCGCGAAGCTCGCCGCCAAGCGCTTCAGCAACCTGAAGTTCAAGCTCGGGCGCCTCGCCGCCGACCCCGCCGGCCAAGCGGCCGAGTGGCCGCGCGTGGTCGAACTG
>CAXTPM010000823.1:0-2047 GCA_964245865.1 uncultured Fimbriiglobus sp.
CGGGGCGCGGAACTACCCGCTGCGCAAGGAGCAGTCCGACTTCGACATCGAACTGCCCGACCGCACCGGCGACCGCGACTACCTCGACGCCCTCGGGCCGGCGCTCGACGTGATCCTCAACCAAGCGGGGGCAGACCTGGCCGTGTACGTTGCCGGGGCCGACCCGTTCGAGCACGACACCCTCGGGCGCCTCGCGCTCACCAAGGCCGGCCTCGCCGAACGGGACCGGCTGGTGTTCGACCAGTGCCGGGCGCGCGGCCTGCCCGTGGCGGTGACAATGGCCGGCGGGTACGCCAAGGACGTTGCCGACACGGTGGCAATCCACCTGGCCACGATTCGAGCGGCGGCAGGGCTAGCGGGCGTACAGTCTGCTTAGCGCCGCGGCCCCTGTCGAGAAGTTTCTGGGCCTTGCGCGAAGACTTGGGTGTGAAACGGGGCGCGGCGTGGCTAGCATTTCAGCGGAGTGTGCCGCGCTGCCAGGGGATGCCCGATGAACCGCCGCCAGTTCCTCCGCACCGCCGGGGCCGGGTTCGCCGCCTCCGCCACTGCGACCATTGCCGGCGCGGGCTACGGCATGGCCGAATCCACCCAGCTCGCCGTCACCCGGCCGACGCTTCGTATTCCCAACTTGCCCTCGGGGTTCGCCGGCACGCGGATGGCGTTCGTCACCGACTTGCACCACGGGCCACGCGTGAGCCTCGAAGCCGTGGCGTCGATCGTCCGCACCACGCTCGCGCTCGAACCCGACCTGATCGTACTCGGCGGCGACTACACCTCCGCCGACGCTAAGTACGTCGGCCCGGCGTTCGAGCTGCTGAAACTACTGCGGGCGCCGCGCGGCGTGTACGGTGTGCTGGGCAACCACGATTACCACGGGACAACCCTTGCCCCGACGAAAAAGGCCCTAGCTCGCTCGCACATTGTCGAGCTGACCAACCGCAACACGCGCATTAGCAGGCGCGGCGAGTCGCTGGTGCTGGCAGGGATCGATGACCTCTGGCACGGCCGCATCGACCTCGCGGCGGCGCTTTCCGGCGTGACTCGGAACGATGCGTGCGTGCTGTTGTCGCACAACCCCGATGTCGCCGAGACGCTGACCGACCCGCGCGTCGGGCACGTGCTGAGTGGCCACACGCACGGTGGCCAAGTCGTGATTCCGGGGCTGGGCGCGGTGTTCACCCCGAGCCGCTACGGGCAGAAGTACGCGGCGGGGCTAGTGCAAGCGCCCCGCGTGCCGGTGTATGTGAGTGCCGGCACGGGGATGAGCGCGGTCTCGGTGCGCGCCTTTTGCCCGCCGGAGATTGCCCTGCTGACGTTGGAAGCGGCTTGAAGGCGAGCGGACTACCCCGCTCGCCTTCAAGCCACTTCCCCACGTTACGCCGCGATCCGTAGCCGCTGCACCTGCTTGCGGGCCGGGCTGTGCAGCATGATCTCCATGCCGTTGACCACCCGGTCGCCGCCACGGCCGTCGATGAGATTCCGCCCGCAGCGGTTCATTCCGAGGCGCTCGATCGGGTCGTCGAGAACCACGTCCACCGCGTCTCGCAGGCACTCGAAGCTCACTCCCGCGGCCGGCCCGAGGTGGGTACCCGCCCCCTCGTCGTCGAGTTTCTTGGCGTTGACCGCGTGAGCCGGTAGGGTCGGCAGCGTCAGTTGCGGGATGCCGACGCACGCCAATTCCAGGCTCCAGGCGTCGCCGGAGGTGAGGGCGAAGTGCCCGCGCACCAGCCGCGTCATGAGTTCCTTGGCCTCCGAGACGACCTCAACCTTGCCCTTGTGAGCACGGCACAGTTCCTCGATGCCCTCGATGTCGGCGTGGTGACCGCGGGCGAAGACGCTGACCTTCTCGACCTTCTTCATCGCCAGCAGTTGCTCGACGCGCAGCGTGGTCTGCCGGCCGTGGTCGTCGTCGCCGAACGCGACCAGTGCGCGGAACGCCCCCGGCTGCTCGTTGGCGCGGATCGTCCGCTGGCGCCGGAACAGCCCGCGCACCATGGCGAACTTGCGGCCCAGCAGCATTTGGGTGCCGGGCCGGGTGTCATACGCT
>CAXTPM010000824.1:0-2047 GCA_964245865.1 uncultured Fimbriiglobus sp.
GAGGCCCGGCCCCCGATGACCGGCCGTGCCGGGCCGGCCGGGCCTGGGGGCGACCCCGCCGAGCGGCCGAGGGTCGTCATCGTGGACGACGAGGCGCCCTTGCGCAAAATGCAGCGGGCCTACCTCGGCGACGAGTTCAGCGTCGAGGAAGCCGAGGACGGCCCGTCGCTGCTCGAGCTTTTGCGCCGCGCCCCTGCGGACCTGGTCGTGCTCGACGTCAACCTGCCCGGGCTGACCGGGGACCAGCTCATCGACTCGATCACCGCCGCCGCGCCGGACGGCGAGCGGCCGATGGTCCTCCTGACCTCCGGGGTCATCCCGGCGGAGTTCCTCAGCGGCCTCCTGACCAGCGGCGCGGACGACTTCCTGCCCAAGCCGTTTACCCGCGCGGAATACCGCTCCCGCATCCGCGGCCTGCTCGGGCGGCGCGCCGGCAACCGGGACCGGCAGCTCAAGGAGTCCGCGCGCATCACCGCCGCGTCCATGACCCGCACCCCGGCCCCGGAGTCGTCGCTGACAGCCCCAGGGCGCGGCGCGGCGTCCAAGGCGACGGGGGTCGAACAGCTCGGCCTGCTCACCGGCGTCTTCGCCCGGATGTCTAGCGAGACCCTCGCGTTCGACGCGGGCTACCCCGAGCGCCTCGGCCGCTACGTCCGCGCGCTCGCGGCCGCAGCCCCGGACGCCGGCGAGTACGCCCGGCTGAAGGACGACCGCTACCTCGACCTTTTAGTTGCAGTCTCTCCGCTCCACGATGTCGGCATGGTGGCCGTCTCGCCCGCGACTCTCCGCAAGCCCTCGGCGCTCGACGAGCAGGAGCGGATGGTCGTCCAGACGCACCCCGTGATGGGCGCCGAGTGGCTGCTCGCCGCCGCCGCCGACCCCGCGAGCGCCGGGGCGGTGCCGGCCCTGTCCCTGGCCGCCGAGGTCATCCGCGGCCACCACGAGCGATGGGACGGCGACGGCTACCCCGACGCCCTCGCCGGGGCCGAGTGCCCGCTCGCCGCCCGCGTCGTCGGGCTGGCGTCGGTCTACGACGCCCTGCGATCGCGCCGCAGCTACCGGCCCGCCCTCACCCACGCTCGGGTGGTGCGCATGCTTACCGCCGACCTCGCCGGTCAGTTCGACCCGCAACTGGTCTCTGCCTTCGCGGCCGTGGCCGGACGCTTTGAGAAGGTCTTCAAGATGTCGCCGGACTAGGCCCAGTTCTCGGGCCGCGCCCGCCGGGCTAGACCCCGTCGAGCACCTCGCGCACCTTGGCCGTCAGGGCGTCGCGGTCGAACGGCTTCTGCAGGAAGCCGGCGCCCGAGGCGACTCCCCGCCGGGCGCTCTCGTCGTCGGTGTACCCGGAGACGAAAAGCACCTTCAGCCCCGGCCGCGCGGCGGTCAGCCGCTCGGCAACCTCCCGCCCCGACAGGCGCGGCATCACCAGGTCGGTCACCAGCAGATGGAGCGGCCCGGCGTACTCCCCGCCGACCGCGACGGCGTCCGCGCCGTCGGACGCCTCCAGCACGGCGTACCCGCCCCGCTCCAGGATCGTCTTGGTGATCTTGCGCAGCGCGAGTTCGTCGTCCACGAGCAGGACGGTCTCGCGCCCCTGGACCGCCGGCCGAGGTTCGCGGACGGCGGACGGGGGCGGCTCGTCCACCAGCGGGAAGTACGCGCGGAACGTGGTCCCCCCGCCGGGCGTGCTCTGGGCCTCAATGTGTCCGCCGCTCTGCTTGACGATCCCGTAGGCCGTGGCCAGGCCGAGTCCGGCCCCCTGCCCGCCCCCCCTCGCGGAGAAGAACGGCTCGAAGACGTGCGCGAGTTCCGCCCTGGACAGGCCGGCCCCGGTGTCGGACACGGCCAGCATGGCGTAGCGCCCCGGCGGCACGTCGGGGGGCGGTGGGGTGGCCGGCCCCCCGAGTTCGGCGTTGGCCGTCGCGACGACCATCCGCCCCCCGCCGGGCATCGCGGCCTGGGCGGCGGCGGCGAGGTTCAGCACCACCTGCCCGACCTGGGCCGCGTCGGCCCGGACGCGGCCCAGGTCCGGGGCGGCGTCGGTGAC
>CAXTPM010000825.1:0-2046 GCA_964245865.1 uncultured Fimbriiglobus sp.
CGAGGTCGTCGTCCTCGGCCACGTGCGCCGCGTCGCGGTAGCCGGCGGCGACGGCTCTCGTGAGGTGCGCCATCGCCCGGTCGGCGTCGGCTTTGGACTCGCCGGCCTGGCCCGCTTTGGCGAACGCGCCGGCGGCGACGGCGCGGCAGCAGGCCGCGCCGTACAGGCTCCCGGAGTCCGCGAGGCCGAGTTGCTCGTACATTTCCGCCGTCGCGCGGCACCCGGCCCCGTCGTCGGCCGCGGCCGGGTGCCGGAGCCGGATCGCCAGCAGCCGGGCGAGCCAGGCGGGGTCGGCCCCCGCCGCCCCGGCCGCGAGCCGGCGGTAGTCGTCCACCGCCGCGACGGAGTCCGCCCCCCGCCCGAGGGCCGAGTAGCAGGCGGCCAGGTGGAAGGCCGCGACGGCGAGGTCCGGGTGGCCGGCGGGCAGCCGCGACTTCAAGCCCGCCGCCGACCCCTCGAGCAGCGGCAGGGCCTCGCGCTCGCGGCCCAACTGGCGGTAGCTGGCGGCCACGTTGACCGCGCTCTTGAGCGTCTCGAGGTGGTCCGGGCCGAGAGCGGACTTCTGCAGAGCCAGGGCGCGCGCCCCGGCCCCCAGCGCCTCCTCGTGCCGCCCGAGCGCCGCGTACGAGTCGGCCAGGTTGTACAGCGCCGACAGGGTCTCCGGGTGGGACGCGCCGAGCTTGGCCTCCCTCAGCCTCCAGACCCGCTCCCGCAGCGCCAGGGCCTCGCCCCCCCGGCCGAGGGCCGAATGCGAGGCGGCCAGGTTGTTCATGCTGGCCAGGGTGCCGGGGTGGTCCGGCCCGAGTACCACTTTCTGCGATTCCAACGTCCGCCCGATCAGGCTCGCCGCGTCGGCGAAGCGGCCGAGGTCGATGTACGAGACGGCGAGGTTGCTCGCGGCGGCGAGTGCGGAGGGGTGGTCCGGCCCGAGTTCGGCGCGGGACAGTTCCGCGAGCCGCTCGCGCAGCGCCAGCGCCTCCCGCTTGTGGCCCAGCGCCAGATGGCACTCGGCCAGGGTGCCGGCGGTCGCCAGGGCGTCGGGGTGGCCCGCGCCGAGGCAGTCGCATTGGACCGGCAGGGTCCGCTCCGCCAACTCTAGTGCGTCCCGGTGGCGCCCGAGCGAGGCGTAGGCGCCGGCCAGGTTGCCCGCGCACCGGAGCGCGTCGGGGTGGCCCGGCCCGAGCTGGTCGGCGTAGACGCGGCCGGCGCGCTCGAGCATCGCGCGGGCGTCGCCCGCCCGGCCCAGGTTCAGGTACGACACGCCGAGCGTCGCCCGCAGCGCCGCCTCGGTCAGCGGGTCGTCGGCGAAGCGGCCGTCGAGCTTCCCGGCCGCCGCGTCGATCGCCCGGCCGAGCGTCACGCCGACGCCCAGCCCCCCGCCCATCCCCTCGGGCCTGGCGGCGGCGAGGACATCCTCCCGGACGAACGCCAGCACGCGGGAGGCGCGGCGGGCCTGCTCCTGGGCCTCGGCCTCGCCCCGCTCGGCGACCCGCCGCGCCCCGCGCGCCTCGACCAGCGCCGCCGCCGTCCCGCCGACGCCCAGGAGCAGCGCCGCCGCCACCGCGGCCGCCATCCGCACGAGCACCCGCCGCCGGGCCGACTCGACCTCCGCCCTCGCTCGTCGGCGGCGGCGCGGAGGGCCGCCACTTCGGCCGCCACCGCCCCCGCGTCGGCCGGCCTCCCGGCGGGGCCAGCGGCGAGGCATCGCTTGCACAATTCCACCGCGCCGGGGTCCGCCCCGCACGAGTCCAGCCGCGCGAGCGCCGCCGACGTGTCGCCGCGCGCCGCCGCCACTCGGGTCGATTCGGCCGTCCGCCCCTCGAACGGCGGCCTGCCGGTGAGCATCGCGCACAGGAGCGCCCCCAGGCCGAACACGTCCGAGCGGCGGTCGGCCTCCCGGCTCGCCCCGGCCGCCTGCTCGGGGGGCAGCGGGCCGCCCGAATCCTCGGTGTGCGCGGCGACGGGGCGGTGGTTGGGCGCGAGGCCGAGCGCGGATTCCTCGGTCGCGCAGGACGCTTGCTGGCCGGGTATCCTGACGGGCGATGG
>CAXTPM010000826.1:0-2043 GCA_964245865.1 uncultured Fimbriiglobus sp.
GCTGGGGCCGTACAGCGTGATGGCCTCCTTGGATGCCATCGGCCTGCAGGGCTGGCAGATGCTCATGCTGCGCGGCTTGGAGTTGGCCGAGACGCTCAAGTCCCGGCTGGACGCGCTGGACTACTGCCAGGTGCTCAACCGCGACACGACTGGCATCAACGTCTGCTTCTGGGTGCTGCCGCGCGGCCGGGACGCCAGGGCGATTTACCGCGACCTCGTCGCCGGCAGGCTCAGTCGGGACGAGGCGGCGCGCTACTTGGGCGAGGTGCGGCGGCTGTTCCTGAAGCGCGAGCGCGGACTGGACCCGGCGACCGATGCCAGACTGGGTTACACGAGTTCGGTGGGGTTCCACCCGCACGGCTACGACCTGCCGGCGTGGAAGGCGGTGTTCATGAACCCGCGCACCGACGAGGCGGTGATCGAGCGGATTCTGGAGAGCATCGAGGAGGTGGCGTGACCCGAGCGCGGAGTGCGGAGTTCGGATCGCGGAACGGAAGCGGCCCGCCGCCGCAAAACGCACTCTAGACTCGCGCATGAAACTCGCCGCCAAGTTCCTCACGCCCGAGTCGATCGCCTTCGCGCTGGTGTGGCTCGCCACGGCGGGGTACTTCCGCGAGCGCGGCTTCTACGACCCTGGGGCACTCTGGCACCCCGTGGTCGGCGAGCGCATCCTGACCGACGGCTTCATGACGACCGATGTCTGGAGCTACACCAAGTTCGGCGAGACGTGGATTCCCCAACAGTGGGGCGCCGAGGTGATCCTCGCTCTGCTGGCACGGCTAGGCGGGCGCGACGCCCAACTCGTGGCGTTCTCGACCGTGGTGGCGGGGCTGTTCGCCTGGCTGATGCTGAGGCTGCGGCGGGCCGGATTGCACTGGCTCTTGGCCGGGGCGCTGACGGCGGCGTGCGTGGTCGCTGCGTCGTTCCACTTCTTCGTCCGGCCCCACATGGCGAGCATTGTCTTGATGACCGCGTGGGCGGCGGTGCTGGTGGAGGTGGACCGGGGCCGACGGCCACTGGCGTACCTGTGGCTGCTGGTGCCGCTCGCGGCGGCGTGGACCAACCTGCACGGCGGCGTGCTGGGCGGCATCGTCACCCTAGGCGCGGTGAGTGCGGGGTGGCTGGCGCTGTTCGCGTGGCGTGGAGACAACGGCCGCGGACCCGTGCGGAGTTGGCGCGGCGCCGGCACCGTCGCGGCGGTGGGGGTAGCCTGCCTGGCGGCGCCCCTGGCGAACCCCTTCGGGGTTCAGATGCTCGACACTTGGAGCCGCATCGTCTCTTCGACCGTGCTGCCCAAGCTGGTGGACGAGCACAAGCCGCTGAACCTCGCGCACGGCCCGGACCAGGTGGTCGCGGCACTGGGCGTGGTCTACCTCGCGGTGCTAGTCTCCGCGCCGCTGCGGCAGCTCCGCGTGACGTGGCTCATCCCCGTGATGTGGCTGATTTTGAGCGTGAAGGGCATCCGCCAGGGGCCGCTGTTCGCCGTAACGGCGGGCGTGCTGGTCGCCGACATCTGGCCGCACACCGCGTGGAAGCGCTGGCTGGTGCGGTACGGCGACAGCCTCGCTTACGGGGAGGTGCCGGGGCGGCAGTCGTGGGCCGCGCTGGCGCTCCCGATTCTACTCGTCGGCGCGGCGCTCGGGTGCGGCCGGGTCGGGTGGGCGCGGCTCGACCCGGACATCGTGCCCTGCGACATCACCGACGCGATCAAAGCCGAACTCGCACGCACCCCGAACGCGAGGCTCTGGAACGACTGCAACCTCGGCGGCTACTGTCTGGCGGAACTCCCCGGCGCGCCGGTGTCGATGGACGACCGCTTCGAGCTGTACGGGGACGGCTACACCCTGCACTACGCCGAGACGGCGCTGAAGTGCCCCGAGCGCATCGAGGGCGAGGCCTCGCGGCTGGGCGTCACGCACGTCCTGCTGGCGGTGCGCCCGGAGCCGCACGAGCCGAGCGCTTTGGCGAAGTATTTGGACTCGGCGCCGGGGTGGGAGTGCGCGGCGCGCGGGGCGGGCGCGCGGCTGTGGCGGCGGAAGTGAG
>CAXTPM010000827.1:0-2041 GCA_964245865.1 uncultured Fimbriiglobus sp.
GGCCGCTGGCTGTGGCGATCGGCAGCCATGCTGGGCGTGGCCGGCGGCAACTAGCCCGAGGCGGCGGGCCGCGAGCTGAAGAAGTGGGGTGCGGGTCGCGGCCGGTCGAGCGCCTCCTCCCTGGGGGGGGGCGCGTCAGCCCGCGCGGACCCGCACCCCCTTACTTGGCGAACCCCCCGAACCCGATGACACTCACGCAGTTGCTACCGAAAGGAGCCGCATGGCGAAGACCGTCGTGATCGACGAGCTCATTGTGACCCTGCGCGTCCCGGCGGACATGCCCGACGCCGAGGCCGACGAGGTGCGCCGAGCCTTACTCGGCGCAAACTTCATGCGCGGGCTGCGGGCGGCGGTCGCGGCGGCCCTCGCGTCGCTGCCCGGACTCGCCCCGTGCCGCGCCGCCGTGACCCGCTGACCACCGTCGCCCCGCACCACGCCGACCTGTTGAGTGGGTTAGCGTGGTGCGGGGCGACGCCCGGTCACCGGCCCTCCCCAGAGCCGTGGGGCTTTTTCTTAGCTATCGGCCGCCCGGCGTGCCGGCCTCACGCGGGGTTCGGCCGGGGGAAGTACGCGTAGCGGCACCCGTCCTCGGGGCTCCTCGCCGCGACCTCGCGCAGGATCTCGGCCGCCAAGTCGGCGTAGGAGCGCTCGGGCCCGCCGTAGGCGGCGATCGCCAGAGCCAGTCCCTTGACGCGGTTGACCTCCTCGACCGCCGCCGACGCCTCGGCCCACTCCGCCGCGAGCCGGCGCGAGCGCGAGTCGGCGCGGAAGAGGGGGTCGAACGCCACGCGCCCGCTGGCCCGCAGGCTCTCGAAGCGCTCGGACGCCGAGAGCCGCTGGCCGGCCTCGGCCGCCCCGGCGTGCCCGGCCTGGCGGTAAAGCTCGGCCAGCGCCTCTAGCGTCACGCCGTGCGCGGCCATGGAGGGCGCCAGGAACCGGGCCGGGTCGCGGCCGACGGTCCGCGCGAAGACCGCCTTGCAGTGCCGGCCGAGGGGCACCAGGGCCGCTTCGAGCGCCCGCGCCGCGAGGGCGGGGTGCCCCAGTTGGATCTGGCACGCGGCCTCGCCGAGCGCCGAGACGGTCATCCCACCAGGATGCCGCCCAGGAACTCCGGGTACTGGGCGGCGAACTCGTCCCGCGTCGCCCCCGTCTGCGGATCGGAGAACCGCACGCGGGGCAGGGACCCCGGACCCGCGCCGGTCAGCACCTCCGTGCGGCCGTCCCCGTCCACGTCCACGGCCGTCACCGGCACCCCGTTGCGGGCGGCTACGTCCCCGGCGAAGAACGTGGCGGACGCCACCGGGGCACCGCTCAGCAGGGTCCGGGCGGCGAAGACCACGACCCGCGGGCCGCCGCCCGGCCCGGCCCCGACGATCAGGTCGCCGAAGCCGTCGCCGTCCGCGTCGCCGACGGCGAGGTACACGCCGTCCCGCAGCGCGTCCTCGAAGGCGAAGAAGTCGTTGAACAAGTTGGTCGGCGTCTGCGCGGGGCGGATCGACAGGCCGTCGAAGGCGGCCACCCGCGGGCCGCCGCCGGCGCCGGCCCCGACGGCCAAGTCCGCCACCCCGTCGGCGTTCAGGTCGCCGACCGCCGGCCGGGCACCGCCGCGGAAGGCCGGGTCCGCGATCCCCCAGAAGTCGGCCAGCACCCGCCCCGGGTCGCCCCCGCCGAACACCCGCACCCGCGGGCCGCCGCCCGCGTCCGGCGTCACCACCAGGTCGGCCCGCCCGTCGCCGTCGAGGTCGCCGGCCGCCAGGTAGACCCCGCCGGTGAAGGAGGCCTCGAACGCCAGGAAGTCGAACAGCACCGCCCCGGTGTCCCCGTCGTAGGCGATCACCCGTGGGGCGCCGCCGGGGCCGGCCCCGGCCACGATGTCGGGGATGCCGTCGCCGGTCAGGTCGGCCGTCGCCACCCGCACGCCGCCGGGGTTGCCGGGGAACGGCCGGAACCGGAACCGCTCCTGACCGGCTGTCAGGTCGAACACCCGCACCAGTTCGCCGCCGGCCCCCTCGGCGGTGGCGACGAACGTCGGCCGGCGGCC
>CAXTPM010000828.1:0-2041 GCA_964245865.1 uncultured Fimbriiglobus sp.
GCCCGCGCCGCCCGGCCCTGGTGCAGCCCCCGGCGCCGTGGGCGGCGGCGGCGCCCAAGGCGCGGCCGGGCAGTTCAGCCCCGACTCGCGCCACTACGCCGCGCTCATCCCCGCCACCCCCGCCGAGTCCGCCGCGAGTAAGGCCAGCGGCCCCGTGCTCGCGCTCATTGAGACCGCCACGGGCAAAGTCGTCGCCCGCCTCGGCCGCGCCCGCAGCTTCGCCTTCGCGGGGACTGGCCCTGGGGTACTCGTGTACCAGCCCGAGCGACAGCCCGAGGACTCCGCCGCGCTCGGCGCGGTCTTGGGTAGCGCCCTCGGCACCCCGAGCGTGCGACCCCCTGCCGGCGCACCCCTGCGGCTGCGGAGCCTCACCGGCGCCGCCGAGTCGGTGGTTGAAAACGTAACCGAGTACGTCGTCGCCAAAGATCAAGGTACAGTCGTGGCCGCAGTCAACGCCGGTCAAGGTAGCATCGTGTCGGTGAAGACCGGCGGGGCCGTCCCCGCCGAACCCGCGACCGCCCACGCCGCGCCCGGCCGCGTCTCGCGCCTGACCTTCGACGAAGCCCAATCGCAACTCGCCTTCTTCCGCGCCCGGCCCGCGCCCGAGAAGGGGCCGCAGCCGGGGCCGCTGGTTTACGTCTGGAACCGGGCCGAGCCGCGAGCCGCCGAGGTCGTCGGCGCCGAGGTGGCTAATGTCCCCGCCGGGTGGCAGGTCGCCGAGCGCGGCGGGTTGGCGTTCACCGCCGACGGCAAGAAACTCGCGTTCTCGACCGCCCTGCCCGCGGCCCCGGAGCCGAAGGACGGCCCGCCGACCGCCGCCCCGGCCAACACCCGCCCCGCCCCGGCCGCGCCGCAGCCCAAGGGCACTCGGCGCGGCCCGCCGACGCCGAACGCCGCACAATCTCGGGCCGATGACAAGGTCGAGATGGACCTGTGGCACTACAAGGACGAGGCGATCCAGCCGATGCAGAAGGTCCGCGCCGCCGCCGAGCGCAACCGCAGCTACCGCGCCGTCGTCGCGCTCGACACCCGCGCCACCCGCCAACTCGCCACCCCCGACCGGGACGCCACGGTGCCCAACCACGGCGACTGGGCGCTGCTCGCGGCGGACAAGCCGTACCGCGCCCAACTGTGGCGCTCGCCGCTGCCCAAAGACTACGCGCTCGTGAACATCCGCACCGGCGAGGAGCGGCCGCTGTTCAAGGAGTCGCTCGACCGCATCGACTTCACCCTCGGCGAGTCGGCGGTGGCGTTCGACGGCACCCACTGGCTCGCGTTCCGCTGCGACGACCCGGCCAAGACGGTGAACCTCACCGCCAAGTTGCCGTCGCACTTCTACCAGGACGACTTCGACCAGCCGAGCCGCCGCCCGCCCTACGGCGTGCGCGGCTTCGCCGTCGACCGCCAATCCGTCGTGATCGCCGACAAGCACGACCTCTGGCTACTCGCACTCGACGGGTCAAGTGCCAAAAACTTGACGCAGGTCGGCGCGAAGTCGAACCTCAGCTTCAACATCGTCGGCCTCGGCGACGACTTCAGCCCGCAGAAACTCGACCTGTCGAAGCCGCTGCTCTTGAGTGCCGAGAACCTGAAGACGCGCGACGCGGGGTTCTACCGCCTCAACCCCGGCGAGGCGCCGAAGCTGCTCGTGATGGGGCCGCGCAAGTACGGCACCCCAGTGAGGGCCAAGTCGGCGGACACACTGTTGTTCACGGCGAGCACGTTCCGCGACTTCCCGGACTACTACACCGCCGACGCCGAGTTCCGCGCGGTCAAGCGCGCCACCGACATCGAGCCGCGCCTCGGGCAGTACACGCTCGGCAGCGCCGAACTGGTGAACTACAAGAGCGCCGACGGGGTGCCATTGCAGGGAATGTTGATTAAGCCCGACGACTTCGACCCGTCGAAAAAGTACCCGATGGTGGTGTACATCTACGAAAAACTCTCGCAGGAATTGCACCGCCACCGACTGCCGACCGTGGGCACGAGCATCAGCCCCGCGTTCTACGCCAGCCGCGGGTATTTGGTGTTCATGCCGGAC
>CAXTPM010000829.1:0-1774 GCA_964245865.1 uncultured Fimbriiglobus sp.
AGTTTGCGGCGCGTCAGGTCGATGACCCGCCAGCCGGGGTACAGCGCCGCCAGGTCGGGGTGGGCGTAGTAGCTCACCACCACGCGGGCGTTCTTGAAGCGGGCGAGCGCGTCGGCCAGGCGGCGGTGGTCGTCGGCCTCGAAGTCGTGGACGTAGGCCGTCGATTTGCGGATGTACGGCGGGTCGCAATAAATGGACGTGCCGCGCTCGTCGGCGAGCCTCGCCAGCAGCTCGACCGCGTCCATCTGGTACAGGCAGACGCGCCGCAGGCGCTCGTGCCAGGACGGGAGCGAGTCGACCGCGGAGACGAACCGCACCGCCGAGTCGCCCCCCGTCGAGGAGTAGCGGCGCGCGAAGTTCGAGCGGGTGGCCGTCCCGGCGACGCCGCTCATCCCCATCCAACTGCGCACGAAGTAGAGCGCCGCGCGGTCCACGTCGGCACTGCCGGCCGGGCACTCGCCGCGCCCGAGCAGCTCGGCGACCGCCTCGCGGTAGAGGCCCTCGTGCATGAGGGTGCGCGTCATCTTCCAGTACAGCCGGCCGCAGAGCGCTTCGTCCTGGACCACGCGGGCGAGGTTCAAGAGGTCGCCGTGCAAGTCGTTGACGCGCTCACTCATCACGCGGGGCTTGCTGAGCAGCACGGCCATACTGCCGCAAAACGGGTCTACAAACGAAGTATGGTCCCCCAAGTACGGAATGATGTCTTTCGCCATCGCCCGCTTGCAACCATACCAGGGGGCCAGGGCGTTGATACTCACAGTCTGTATACTCCTTTGCCGGCACTTCGCTTGTGCCTACGTCGAGCCTGAGATATAATGCGTCTATGAACTACCACGACCGCGCCTGGCTAATCGAACATTACGTGACGCGCGGCTTGAGCTGCAAGGCTTGTGCGGCCGCGTCGGGGCACCCCATCACCGGGGCCGCAATCCACGGCCAACTCAGGCGGCACGGGATCGCGCCGCGCGCCGTCGCGGAGCACATGCGGGGCGCGCGGAATCCGCGACTGGGAAAACGCACCCCGGATGCCACGCGAGCGGCGATCAGTGCGGCACTCACGGGTCACACGCGATCCGAAGCCAGCCGCATGAAACAGTCCGAGAGCACCAAAGGCAGTAAATGCCACCGCTTCGGGAAGCCCAGGGTTCACGGGCGCATGTGCTGGGTGGTCCGCGCCGCATCGGGGGGCGAGCCGATGCCGATGAGCAGCAGGTGGGAGGTCTACTTTGCCGACTGGCTGTGCGAAAACGGCCGGCAGTGGAGCTACGAACCCGACACATTCATCTTGCCGGACGGCTCGGCGTACACGCCGGACTTTCTGTGCGAGGGCACGTACTACGAAATCAAGGGGCGGATGACCGACGAAAATGCGGCGAAGCTGCATATGTTCCGGGAGTCCCACCCATATATTAAACTCACAGTTCTTCGACAGGCCGACTTGATAGCTCTGGGCATCAACGTCAAGAACGTAGTGATTCCGGTACGCCACTTGTCCGTATCCGGCCCCCTGACTAAAGAGTGCCCCGGTTGCCGTAGGCATTTTGTCCCGAGGTCGAAGGCGACTAAGTTTTGTAGCTCGGCCTGTGTGCCGGCGCGCAAGGCGGGGCCGGCCACCTACATTTCGTGCGCGGTGTGCGGAACTGCGAAGCGGGTGTACCCGTCTGCCGCGAAAGCCCGCACAACTTGCTCCCGCGCCTGCGGCAACATCGCAGGCGCGCAAAAACGCACAGGCGAACAGCACTGGTCGCGCAGGGCGTAACCAGAAGGGCTCGAC
>CAXTPM010000829.1:1784-2024 GCA_964245865.1 uncultured Fimbriiglobus sp.
GTAGCTGGTGTGCTTGCCGAGGTGGGGGAGGATGACATCGGCCATCGAGCGCTTCGATCCGTACCACGGGGCGAGGGCGTTAATGGCGGGCATCGGGCCTCCTCGGCCGGGCGAACGTGCGGGCGAGCCGGGCGACTTCCTGGCGGGCGTCGCGCTCGGGGTCGGCCCCGGCGAAGGGGCGGGGCTTCATTGCGGCCTCGACGGCCTTGCGGGTCTCGCGCCACCGGGGGTAGCGCCGCT
>CAXTPM010000830.1:0-359 GCA_964245865.1 uncultured Fimbriiglobus sp.
ACTCGATCTACAAGATTCTGGACGCGCTCGGCTTGAGTGGCGAGCCGGGGTCGTGGGTGCTCGAGGCACTCGAGTGGGCGGGCCGGCCGCGCACCCGCGGCGACTTCGCGGGGCTGGACGACGCGGGAATGGTCGGGGTCGCCGCGGCGGTGCTCGCGGTTCGCTCGCCGGTGCTCTGGCCGCGCTACGACGCCGCGGCGCGCCGGGCGGTGCGGCTCCTGAGCGACGCGGTGGCGCCGGAACTGCCGCCGGGGGCCGAGTACGCCCTGGCGTGCGAGGTGCTCGCCGGGCTGCGCGAGCGCTTCCGGCTGCACCCCGCCGAGTTGCCGCCGCTTTTGGAGCTGGTCGCGGCGCAGTTC
>CAXTPM010000830.1:369-2018 GCA_964245865.1 uncultured Fimbriiglobus sp.
GAGGCACCGCCGGTGTCTGGGCGCGGGCACTTCCGGGGCTTCTGCCGCGACTCGTTCTACTTCCTGCGCGAACTCGCCGCCGAGAACCGCACCGAGTGGATGGGCGCGCAGCGCGAGCGCTACCACTTCGCCGTGCGCCGGCCGGTTTTGGAACTCTGCGAGACCCTCGCCGACCAGTACGTCCGCCCGGTCCTGCTGCGGGAGTACGGCTGGAACCTCGGCACCGACGCCTCGCCCGGTCGGGCGGTGTCGAGCATCAACCGCAACGACTTCGGCCGCTCGACGCCGTACTCGTCGGAGGTGTGGGTGAGCTTCTACGCCGACGCGCCGGGGGCAACGCGTCGCACCGAGGCCCAGTTCGGCGTGAAACTCACCGGGGGCGGCGTCTGGTACGGCGTGAGCGTGCCGAAGGGCGCGCGCGAGGCGGGCAAGCGCCTCCGCGTCGCCGTCCAGGCCCACGGCGAGCGGCTGTTCGCGGCGCTCCTGGCGACTGGGGCCGTCGAGCACTGCGAGTTCGGCGGCGGCAAGCTCGCCTCGGCGACCGACCTGCGCGCGTGGGCGGCGGGTAAGGAACTCGCCGCCGGGCGGTTTACCCCCGCCGAGTCGGACCAGTACCCCGAGGGCGAGTTGGCCGGCGAAATCCTACTCACCTTCGACCGTCTCGTGCCGCTGTTCAGCGCCGCCGCCGACGCCGACCCACTGCCGGTGTTCGATCGGCGCGCGGGCAAGGCCGTGTCGGGCCGGCCGTTCGGCCCGGCGGAGTTCCGCGCCGCGACGTACCTGCCCGAGACCTGGCTGGCGCGGGCCGAAAGTCTGCTGGCGCTCAAAAAACAGCTCGTGTTCCAGGGCGTCCCCGGCACCGGAAAGACTCACGTGGCGCGACAACTGGCGCGCTACCTCGCCGGCGACCGCGGTCGGCTGGTACGGTTGGTGCAGTTCCACCCCGGCTACAGCTACGAGGAGTTCGTCGAGGGCATCCGGCCGCAAGCCCCGACCGCCACGGACGGGGGGGGCGGCGTGACCTACGCCGTCGAGCCGGGGCTGCTGGCGTCGTTCGTGGCGCAAGCGCAGAGTGAGCCGAGCGAGCCGCACGTCTTGGTGATCGACGAACTCAACCGCGGCAACCTGCCGCGCGTCTTCGGCGAACTCTTGTTCCTGCTCGAGTACCGCGACCAGGAGGTGACGCTGCCGTACTCGAAGCGGCCGTTCCGGCTGCCGGATAATTTGATCGTACTCGCCACCATGAACCCGGCTGACCAGTCCGTGGGGCAACTCGACCAGGCACTCCGGCGGCGGTTCTCGTTTATCGACCTCCCCCCCGACTCGGCGGTGCTGGCGCGGTACTTCGCCGAGTTCCCGCCCTCGGACGCCGACGAGAGTTTCGGCCCGCGCGTGGTCAAGTGGTTCGACGAGTTGAACCGCCGCGTGGCGCGCGACGCGGGGCCGGATCGGCAACTCGGGCACAGCTTCCTGATGGTGCCGGGACTCACGAGGGAGCGTTTCGAGGCCATTTGGCAGCACCAGATGCGGCCACTTTTGGAGGCCGCGTACCCAGGGCAGCCGGGGCGGCTGGAGGCGCTGGAGTT
Organism: uncultured Fimbriiglobus sp.; assembly: GCA_964245865.1. GTDB lineage: Bacteria > Planctomycetota > Planctomycetia > Gemmatales > Gemmataceae > Fimbriiglobus. The sequence goes on from CAXTPM010000830.1 coordinate 1,956, forward strand.
CGGGCGGGCGCGGGGCGGCTTTGTCCCCTCCCCCCTTGAGGGGGAGGGCTAGGGTGGGGGGTA
>CAXTPM010000831.1:0-2017 GCA_964245865.1 uncultured Fimbriiglobus sp.
CCGGCGCGGCCGGGGCGGCGCCGGGCGGCGCCGGTTTGACCTTCGGCACCGCCGGGGTAAACACGGGGTCGGCGTCGGTGTCCCTGGGCGCCGGCGGCGTCGGCAGGGGAACCGAGGGGGCCGACGAACTGGTGGTCGGGGCCGGTGTGGCGGCGCGGCCGGGGTAGTCGGCGGGCCGCACGGGGTCCGATGAGGGCGGCGCCGGGGTCGCCTCGACTCGCGGCGGCGATACGGGGGCCGAGGGCGGCGCGGCGGGTACGCTCGGCGCCGAGAGGGCGGGCACCGCCGGCTGCGGCGCGGCGTACACCGCCGGCGGGGCGAGGATCACCGGCGCCGGCCCGAGGACAACAGGGGGCGCGAAGCCGAACGCCGGCAGGCACGGCGGCAGCACCACCGGCGGGGGGCACGCGGCGTAGCGCACGGGCTGGGGGCGGCACGCCAGCCGCCGCCGGCCGAACGCCGCCGCCCAGTCGGGCACCAGCGCCAACGCGACTAGCGTCAGGGGGATGAGAACTCGGAGCATCCGTACTTCCTAGTTGCGACTCGGTGAATCCGGCGACGGTCCCGCCGGCGCTTACGATAATCGCAGTTGTAGCGGATCGGCCAGGGGGCCGCGCCGGATTCCAAGCCCAGGAGCGCAAATGCCCGCACGCCTCGCACTCGTGACCGCTACGGCCCTCGCACTCGCCGCAGCCTGCCCCGCCGCGCTCGGCCAGACCGAGCGGCGGGAACTGGGGCACCGGCTGCGGGCGTTCGAGGCCGCATACGACGGGGCCGACCCCGCCAGGCAGGCCGCGGCGCGGAAGGCGGTCGGCCCGGCGAGCCTGCGCTTTCTGGCGCTGCGCTTCGCCGACGCCGCCGCGGCCATCGACGCCGGGCGGGCGGCGCTGAACCTGCAGACGCCGCTGGACCTGCTGGCGATGTCGCTGGCGGTGGACCAGGACGCGCGCCTCGTCGAGCGCGGCTCGGCCGGGGCCGTCACGCTCACCGTCCGGGCGCTGTACGCCGCTCCCGAGGGGGCCACCGACCCCCAGGCGGTGCGCGTGCGGTGGCTCAACCCGGCCACGGGACGGCGCGGCCCCGACGCCCCACTCGCGCCGCTGCCGGTGATTCTTCGCGTGCCAGCGGGGGGCGCCGGGGCGAACCTGGCGGTCGAACTCTGCCGGCCGGGCGAGCCGGCCGAGGAGCGCGCCGCGCTCTGCCAGGCCGTCCTCTTCGAGCAAGTCGGTGGGCTGCGGCCGCGCCTGAACGCCCTGTCGGCGGCGGGCCGCGCGGCCGGGGCATCCCTGGAGCGCTCGACGCTCGCCGAGTGGGCCGCGCGCCTGGAGTCGCTCGCGGCCAACGAGCCGGCCGAGTCGGACCCCGACGCGGGCAAACTGCTGCGCGCGGCCGAAGACCTCGCCGAAACGCTGCGGGCCGGGAAGCCTTACTTTACCGCCGACCGCCCCGGCGACTTCACTCTGGGCGTCCCCTACGGCCGCGCCGGCGAGGCGGTGGCGCGGGTGCGAGTCCCCCTCAGGGCGCCGCCCCCGGCCGGGTGGCCGGTGCTGGTGCTGCTCCACGGCGCGGGCGGCTCGGAGAACCTGTTCTTCGAGGGCTACGGCGCGGGGTGCATGGTGAAAGGCGGCGCGAAACACGGGTACTTCGTCGTCGCCCCCCGCGCCGGGCTGTTCGGCCCGCCGCCGGTGCGCGAGGTGCTGGCCGAGCTGGCGAAGCGCTACCCGCTCGACCTCGGCCGCGTCGATTTGGTGGGCCACTCGCTGGGGGTGGCGCACGCTTTGAGTATCGCCCAGAAGCCGGGGTTCGCGGTCAGGCGCATGGCCCTGCTCGCCGGCACGGGGCAGGTGTCAAAGCCCGAGAGGCTGGCCGACATCGCCACGTTCGTCGGGGTCGGGAGCGACGACTTCGCGCGTAAGGGGTCGGCCGCACTCGGCGACGAACTGGCCAGGCACCTGCCGGCCGGGCGGCTGGTGCGCAAGGTGTACGACGGCGGCGAACACCTCACCGTCGTGCGCCA
>CAXTPM010000832.1:0-2015 GCA_964245865.1 uncultured Fimbriiglobus sp.
TGGTTCGTCACGCGCCGGTCGCAACTCCTCCCCGAGCCGCCCGCCCCCGACCCCGAGCGCACTGCCAAAATCCGGGCCGACATCCTCGCCGCGCTCGAGTCCGCCAAGACCGCCGGTCGCACCGACCGCGACCCCGAGGCGCGCGAGTTGTGGGCCGAAGTCTACCCGACCCTCGAGCGCGACCGGGCGGGGCTGTCGGGGGCGCTCACTGCCCGCGCGGCGCCGCACGTCATCCGCCTGTCGCTCATTTACGCCCTGACCGAGCGCAGCGCGTCCGTGGAGACCAGGCACCTCCTGGCGGCGCTGGCGGTGTGGGACTACTCCGAGCGCTCGGTGATGTACCTGTTCGGCGAATCGACGGGCGACTCGGTGGCCGACGACGCGCTCCGCCTGATCCGGCAAAGCCCCGGCGCCACCCGGTCGGACATCTCGAACTTCTTCGGCCGCAACCTGCCGAGCGCCCGCCTTTCGGCCGCGCTCAACTCGCTGCTCAAGGCGGGCAAGGTGCGGTGCGAGACGCGGCCCGGCGCCGCAGGGCGCCCACCGGAAATCTGGCACGCGGTGGGGGGCAGGCGATGAGCGCCCTGGCCGTCGCCCGCCGCAAGCTTGCCGAGATCACTGCGCGAGCCGGGAAGCAGACGCCGGACGAAAGAAACGAAGTTAACGCGATAACCTCGCCGGCAGCGCCGGACCACGAGACTTCCCGCGTTAATCTCGTTTCCCGCGTGCCGCCCCCGCTGCCCCCCGAGGCGGACGCGACCCCGGCGGAGACTTCCCTCGTCAACTTCGTTTCTCTCGTGGAGGGTCCGCCCCGGTCGGCGCTCGCCGGGCTGTCCGACTGCCTGATGGCCGCGCTCAAGGCGCAAGCCGCCGCCGGGGACGCCGGCGCCGCGCGGCAGGCGGTCGCGCTCGCCGACTACTGGGCCGCGTGCGACCGGGGCGAGGTAACACTGGCTGCAACTCCGGGCAGCTTCAGCCCGCGCGACTGGAACCGAATGATCGACGAGTTTCACCGCGGAAAGCTCGCCGGCAAGCCGCCCCGAAAGTCCCCGCCGGCGCTCAAGTCGGTCCAGGAGACATTCGCCTGAAGTCTTCACAGTTCCGACGGCCGGCGTAGCCTCCCGGACCCGGCGGCGTTCATCGACGTATACCATCACCCACACCTATAAGGGCACACTGCAATGGCCTCACTCAACAAACAGCCCAACGGCGGCTACACGGTTCAACTCGTCGGCGCCGACGGCAAGCGCCGCAGCCTGCGGCTCGGCAGGGTGCCGAAGAAGTCCGCCGACTCCATCAAACTCCGCGTCGAGTCCCTGCACGCCTGCGCCGTCGCGGGGATGCCGTGGGACGCCGATCTTGCGGCGTGGGTCGCGGGGGTCGGCGACGACCTCGCCGCGAAACTCGCCGACCTGCGCCTCGTGCCGCCCCGGCCGGCGGCGGTGGACCTCGCCGGCCTACTCGACCTGTACTTGGCCGAGCGCGAGACGGGGAACAAGCCGGGGACGCGCACCAACCACCGCACCGCCGCCAACGACCTCACCGGGCACTTCGGGGCGGAGTCGAACCCCAAGTCGATCACGCCTGAATCGGCGGCTGCTTTCTTGCAGTCGCTGCGGACCCGCAAACTCGCGCCGGACACTATCTCCAGGAGGCTCCGCCGCGTGCGCACGGTGTTCGACTTCGCCGTGACCAAGCGCCTCGTTGCGTCGAACCCGTTCGCGGGAATCAAGGCCGCCTCGGCGCTGCCGCCCGAGCGCAAGCACTACATCGGCCCCGCCGACACGCTGAAACTCATCGACGCCGCGAACCCGACCTGGCGCGTTATCGTGGCGCTCTGCCGGTACGCCGGGCTGCGCTGCCCGTCGGAGGTGCTGTCGCTCAAGTGGGCCGATGTCGATCTCGCGGTGGGGTTAATGACAGTCACCAGTCCCAAGACCGAGCACATCCCCGGCAAGGCGTACCGCGCCTGCCCCGTCTTCGCCGCGCTGCGGCCGTTCCTCGAAGAGGCGTAC
>CAXTPM010000833.1:0-2011 GCA_964245865.1 uncultured Fimbriiglobus sp.
GGGTTCGGCCTCAACAACCTCACGCTGTTCGGTTTGGTGCTCGCCGTCGGCATCGTGGTGGACGACGCGATCGTGGTGGTCGAGGCCGTGGAGCAGCACCTGGCCGCGGGGATGTCGCCGCGGGACGCCACCTTGCAGGCGATGCACGACGTGGCGGGGCCGGTCATCGCGGTGGGACTGGTCCTCGCGGCGGTGTTCGTGCCGTGCGCGTTCTTCTCGGGGATCGTCGGGCTGTTCTTCCGGCAGTTCGCGGTGACGATTGCGATTAGCACACTGATCTCCGCGTTCGTGTCGCTCACCCTCAGCCCCGCGCTCGCGTGCTTACTGTTGCGCCCGCACACGGCGAAGCGCGACCCGCTCCAGCGGCTGATCGACTTCGCGTTCGGCTGGTTCTTCCGGGCGTTCAACTGGGCCTTCGACCGCTTCGGTCGCGGCTACGGTACCCTGGTGCGGTATAGCATCCGCGTGCCGCTACTCGTATTGATGCTGTACTGCGGCGGACTCGTTGCGACGTATTTCGGGTACCTGCGCCTGCCCACGGGGTTCATCCCCGCCCAGGACAAAGGTTACTTGATTGCCAGCGTGCAACTGCCCGACGCGGCGAGCGCCGAGCGCACGCGCAACACCATCGCGCGCATCGTCCAACTCGCCACCGAGACGCCGGGCGTGCGCCACGTGAATAGTGTGGCCGGCAACTCGTTCGTCCTGAGTGCCTACGGCTCGAACTTCGGCTCGATGTTTATTATTCTCGAACCGTTCGAGGAGCGACGCACCCAGGAGTTGTACTCCGAGGCGGTCGCGGCGAAGTTGCGCGCGAAGTTCAACGCCGAGATACCCGAGGCGGCGGTGAACGTCTTCGGCGCCCCCGCCGTGCCGGGGCTGGGCCGCGCCGGGGGCTTCCGCATCATGGTCGAGGACCGCGGCGACATGGGGCCGCTCGCGCTACAGGGGCAGACCGACCGGCTCATCGAGGTCGCCAACCAGCAGCCGGGGCTGGTCGGGCTATTTACAGTATTCAAGACTAACTCGCCGCAACTCAAAGTCGAGGTCGATCAGGCCGCGTGCAGCGCGCAGGGCATCGACGTGCGCAACATCTACGCCACGATGCAATCGTCTCTCGGCTCGCGCTACGTGAATGATTTTAACCGCTTCGGCCGCACCTGGCAGGTGAACGTGCAGGCGATTCCGGGGTACCGCAGCACGCCCGAGACCGTGGCCCGGTTGAAGGTGAAAAACAAGCAGGGCCAACTCGTGCAGATCGGCGCCGTCGCCAACGTGCGCTACGTCGAGGGGCCGCTGGTGATGACGCGCTACAACATGCACCCCGCCGCGGCGGTGAACGGCGCGGTGCGGCCCGGCACGAGTTCAGGCAAGGCGCTCCAACTGATGAGCCAACTGGCGCTCGATACGCTCCCCGCGAGCATGGCCACCGAGTGGACCGAACTGGCGTTCATTGAGGACCGCAACCGCGACGCGGGGTTCGCCGTCTTCGGCATCTCCGTCGCCGGCGTATTCTTGGTGCTGGCGTTCCTGTACGAGAGCTGGGCGCTGCCGCTGGCGGTGATCCTCGTGGTGCCGATGTGCGTGTCGTGCAGTCTGCTCGGCGTGTTTTTCGCGAAGCAGGACGTGAACATTTTCACGCAGGTCGGGTTCGTGGTGCTGATTGGCCTGGCGTGCAAGAATGCGATCCTGATCGTCGAGTTCGCCAAGCGCGAGCGCGAGACCGGGACCAGCGCCCGCGACGCGGTGCTGCGGGCGTGTACGACTCGCCTGCGCCCCATTCTGATGACCTCGGTGTCGTTTATTCTGGGCGTGGTGCCATTAGTATTGGCCACTGGGGCGGGCGCGGAAATGCGCACCGCGCTCGGCACGGCGGTGTTCGCCGGGATGCTCGGCGTGACCGTGTTCGGGATATTCCTGACGCCCGTGTTTTTCGTCCTCATCGACGGCCTCACGCACACGAAACTCGGCCGCTCGGAGCGGGTCGGGCGCCTGGCGCGGTGGTCGCACT
>CAXTPM010000834.1:0-2004 GCA_964245865.1 uncultured Fimbriiglobus sp.
GTCAACACCCTCAGCCCCGGCCCGATCGACACGCCGATCTTCGAGACCGTCGTGGCGGAGAAGGGCCAGGTGGAGCAGCTCAAGGCGGGGTTCGCCGCCCAGGTGCCGCTCGGCCGCATGGGCCGGCCCGAGGAGGTCGCCACCGTCGCGCTGTTCCTGGCGTCGGACGACAGCAGCTTCGTCACCGGGATCGACCTGTCCGTGGACGGGGGGATGGCGCAGGTGTGGCGGTCGAGGGCGAGACGCCCCGGCCGCCTTTCAAGACGGCCGGGGCGAAAGGTCACCTCCAACAAATCTGACACGTCGAACACGTCGTGCCGCGCTCCTTTCCGGCGACCGTCTCCGCTGGGCACTCCACCAGGTCGCCCGTCACCCGGTCGTGGGCGGCACCCCCAACCCGCACGAGCGTCCGCATGTCCTGCTCGATCAGCCCCACCGCGTACTCCACCGCCTCACGGTGAGCCTGCTCGGTCCGGGCGTCGCCGGCGTTGTCGATCCCGGCCAACTCGCGGGCGATGCCGACGGACTTCGTGCTGTTGAACGTGAAGTCCATTCCGACGCGATCGTCGTCCTTCGCGTGCGGGCGGAGCGTCTTGCGGGTGCAGGGGTCCAGGTTGTCCGCGCGCGAGTGGAAGTGCATGGCGTCGTCGGAGCCGTGGAGGCCGAGCATCTCGGCAGCCTTGCCGAGCCAGTCGCCGGGGCAGGAGGCGTAGTAGTCTGTCTTCGCGAAGTAATCCTTCGCGGCCTTGGCCGACTTCATCCAGTTCGTTCTGAGCACCCGTGCCTCCCGCTAATGACGCGGGATTCTAAGTGGCCGGGAGGTGTCGCGCAATCGGATTGTTAACTGTGTGAACCGTGCGAAATGTACCCGGCTACCGGCCGGTTTTTCATGACTTGCCAAGGCAAGCCTCGACGCACCAGCACCCGCGGGCGTGCGGCCCCGGCCCCCGGCAGTGCGTCAGGATCGCTTCCGCATCGCAACCGGCGTCTTCCAGGGCGTCGGCGAGGATCGGCATCGCGGAGAACTCGCGCGAGTCGTACATCCGTTCCGCCAGCCCGAGGGCGGTAGGGGTACACCACTCCGGGAGGAAGGCGACGGGGCGGAAGGGGTTGCCGATCACGCAGCGGACGAGGTCCGCGACCGCCTCCCCGTGCGCGGCCGACGCCCCGGCACCCCACCCCGCCCCGGTCCAGGAGAAGACCGCCGGGACGGTAACGGCCATCTGGGCCAGCGTGTCCTCGTCCCAGCTCGCCGGGACGCCGGGCTCGGCCGCCACCTGCACCACCCGGTAGCCGCAGTAGCGGGCGGCCTCGACCGGCGGGTTGACCTCGGCCATCGCGTCCTCGTAGGCCTCCCCGGCCCGGTCGAACGCCGCCCGCCGCTCGGCCTCCGTCGCCTCCCCGCGCAGGAGCCGCTCGGCCACGCCGACCGCCTCCCTGCCCTCGTCGGACAGCAGGTGCGCCACGCGCTCGCACAGCGCCAGCGCGAGGAGTTGCCTGAAGCTCCCCACGATTCGTGGACAGCGGGAAAGCGGTGTAGACTCTAATCACAAGGAGACTCACCGATGGCCGGTCAGCGCAAGGTTTACACGCCCGAGTTCAAGCTCGCGGCGGTGAAAATGATCGCCGAGCAGAAGCTCTCCGTTGCGGAGGTGGCGCGGCGGCTGGGCGTCCACGAGGGCCGGCTGCACGAGTGGAAGAAGGCGCTCGCCGCCAGGGGCACCGACGCGTTCGCCGGCCCCGGCCACCTGGCCCCGCTCGAGGAGGAGAACCGGCGCCTCCGGGCCGAGGTCAAGCGGCTCGAAGCGGAGCGCGACATCCTAAAAAAACTAGGCCGGCAATCCTGACTGGTTGAGCTTGTTTTCCAAGTCTTTCAGGTAGCCGTCGGGGTCATGCCGGAACCGTCGGCGGTCGACCCGCCGCTGCCTCCTCTCCTCCAACGCCGCCCGCAACGCCCGCCACGCCGCCGGGTCGGCCCCGGCCAGGTCCGCGGCGGTGACCTCC